>JAXJVS010000152.1:0-2452 GCA_036308445.1 Bacilli bacterium
AAGTAGTATGGATTCTATCAGTTTTTGGGTTGATAGCATCGATGTAATTCTGTCCATAAGTACTGCAGTCTTTAAATTTTTCTTTATAAGCAAAGTATAGTTTTAGAAAGTCATCAGCAATACCTTTTTGTTTTGCTAATACTTTTTCAACCACACTATCTTTTGCATCTCCAGTTTTCTTATCTTTGGCAGTTGTATCAAAACCTAACATTTGAAAAAACGGGATAGTCTGTCTAGAGCTAGCCCAGTTAATACAACATTTAGGTTCCAAATCAAATCCATCAAATAAGTTTCCTTGAGTATTGACAGTTACGTAATCACATTTCTTCTTTATCTTTATATACTTACGAAGATAGTCAAATCCTAAAATAGGATCTTTACTTCTTTCTTCATAAACGTGTTCATTACCAGTAACTCCAGGAGGAATATCATGCCATACACACTGTGTATCAAACTTTTCCATAATAGTATAGTCAGTTTCGATAAATCCGTCTGAAGTTCCTCCATGACTCTTAAAATAATCAACAACCCATTGATTCAACTTTTCAAGAGATTCATCTCTTTTCTTTTCATTGTCGTACATTTTCATTTGCCACTTCTTAGTGTCAAGTCTAATACCACACCATTCTAAGTAAGCAATAACAGGTACGAAAGCATTCTCAACTTGTGCTGCAACTTTACAAGTCTTTTGTTCACATTCCTTCATTTGTTGGTCTCGAATATCTTCAAGATGAACAACGTCCCCTGCAGCATACAAAACTACCTTATCATCAAGACCACGCCAAATAATCTCTCCTCGTGTAGTTTTATCAATGTCGATTTTTAATCGTCTTTCAGCAACATCCTTTAAAGAATAATGGAAGAATTTATTATTAAAGCCTAAATGTAATAATTGTTCTATAATCATAGTATCCCAACAATTTGTTGGAATAATATCATGATTATATAAAAACTGAATGTCAAACTTCAAGTTATGACCAACTATTAATTTAGTTTCTAACAAATTTCTGTAATTACAAATGTCAATAGTAGAAGTATCTACTACAATTTGAATACCTGCTTTTCTATTTCCAAATTGAGCACATAAGATTTTACAAACGTGGGGATCTCTCCCGCTCGTTTCAGTATCGAACTGAATGAGATCCCACGATTTGATAATTTCAATGGACTTTTCTAAGGAAATTATTTCGTAATATTCAGATTTAAATAATTGTCTATTTCTAGTAACTAAATAAATCATTTAAATTTCCAACCATTAATAGTAATAGAGTTTAGTATTGCATCTGAATTGTCAACACCAAATTTATCTATAATAGCTGTCCTTACTGCTTCTTGTAGACATTCAATTTCTGGATAACCTTCATTATTACAGCAAACTTCAACGTCTATAAATGTACCAAGTAAGGCGTTTACTTCGACTTTAACCGTTTTATACATACGGATTGTAGTTTTCTGGTATCACTTTCCAATCTTTTGCATTGATGTCTTCACCATCAAATACACAATATGTTGCTACACCAGTTTCAAAGTCATACACAATGTATTGATCTTCATAATCAATACCAACCTTTAGAGATAAAAATAAATTCTTAACTCTTTGAGGTAAAGATTTCATATTGGTTACATCATCTATACTTGCTGGGACTTGCTTAAATATGATTAAAGACTCTTTATATTCGTCACGGCTAACAGCAAACCCTTCATTCATGAATGGTAAAATTTCAGAAAATGTCATTGTACTAATCCTTTTAATTGATGGTAAAATTTCTTTTTTAATCTTCTTAAAGCAGTTTCTTTCATCTGTCGTATACGTTCTTTACCTACTCCAAACATTTCAGAAATAGTTTTTGAGTCAACGGGATCCATACCTATACCAAAATACATTCTTAATAGATCTTGCTCTCTATTAGATAATGTATCTAGCATATTATCCAAATCCGATAACACGAATTTTCTATTTATCTGATCATCCAGTGGGGCCTCTTCATCTGGAATTACATCACAGAGTTGATTACCTTCTTCATCACCTCCAATAAAGTCATCAATAGATAATAACTTATTAGAATATTGTGATAAGAAATCAATTTGAGAAGCATCTACTCCTGTTAATTCAACTAGTTCTTCAACAGATGGATTTCTAGAATGTGTCTGAAGAAATTTATTAGTTGCGTCTAAAATCTTAATAACAATTAATCTTTGTGAGATTGGAAGTCTAATTTCTTCCCCGTGAGCATAAATAGTATTATAAATACATTGTTTTATCCACCATCCAGCATAAGTAAGAAATACAGTTCCTCTTGTTACATCAAATTTATCAACACTTTTAATTAATCCTTCAGTACCAGCAGCTATTAAATCCATAAGTGGTACTCCTCTATTTTGATACTGTTTTGCGATAGTTACTACAAATCGCAAGTTTGAAGTTATAACCTTATTTCTAGCAGCTTCGTCT
>JAXJVS010000153.1:0-12847 GCA_036308445.1 Bacilli bacterium
GCATTACTAGTAAGACATTCTTTATTATCAGTATAAACAATATATTTATCTCCGGGATTTAATTTCTTTTTATCTATTAAGACTTTCTTTACAGATGTAGTTTTTAGTTTTCCTGTTGGATTTCCGTCTTTAAATTCCTAAAAATCAGAAGCAGAAATACTCTGATTAAAATTATGTAATTCTTCAGAAGAAATATTTCTTTCTGGACTAGGAAAACATCCAATCTATGATTTATTAGTAAGTGGATTATACGATACTATATAGATGATATCTCCAAATTCACATGTACCAACAGGAATATATCCCTCTGGTAAATACGCAGTTTCAACTCTTCCATTACCCATATCATTTTGAAGGGACGCATCATTACCATTATTAGTAATAAATGTTGCATTTAATGCTGCTGTAAGAGTAGTTGCACTGGTATTATCTGGAGAAAAATCCATTACTAAACCATCTTGCCAAGTATTTTTTGTTTTCTAAACACTGTTATTCATTTTTATTTTCCGTTTTATGGTTATATCTTCTTTTTACATCTGACACATATTCATAATCATAAACTGAAAGTAATATATCATTAAATTTTAAAGGTTCTCGTTCTAAAATACACTCTGCTTTATCTGTGATTAATTCCTCTTTATAATGAGTCATTCCGAATTCCATTGGCATAGGTACTTTAAAAATAGCAACATGATTATATTCTGATATATTACATTCGTCATATATTTTATAGAGTACAACTTTAGAAAAAGTAAAATTTTTTCTAGGTCTACCTCTTCGATTTTTCTATTTTAAATATTCTTCATATTGATTTTTGGTTAAAGCAAAATAATAATATCCATTCCAAGGTATTTGTTTTCTTTTATACATTACTCGTAATTTAACTACCATTTTTTTAATATAATAATTAAACCATTTAAGTGAATCATTCATTAAGCTTCCTGTATAAAACCAAAAATCTCTTCGTTTAATTAATACATCACCACCATAACTATTATGTAAATATAAACTTTTCCATCCAAACTATAATATGCGTTTAATGTCTTCTTTTGGTACAGTTGGGTATAGTTCATATATTTTTTCATAATAATCTTGAATTGACTTTTCTTTAGCCATTAATACATATTATTAATAATTATTATTAATTCAAATTAATACTACTTACCTTCATTAGTATTGTCAATTATTCTCTGTTTATCTTTAGAAGATAAGTATATAGGTTTCTCTCTTGGCAATCTTTTTTCACTCTGCATTGATAACGCTAACTAATATCCACTGAAGTTAGACGTTATAAAATCTACATCATTCCATTTTCCATTTTTAAAAGCCTTTTTAAAATCTTTTCCATCAGTTCTTTTCATATACATATATGCTTGAGTTCTTCCAATTCCAGGAAATTTAAAATGGGTGTTGTTGTCTATAATATCATCGACAACCATTTCTACACTTTTCATAAATATCTATTCTGCTAAATCACGTTTATTTCCATCAGAATAAATATCAATACATTGTTTCTTTGTCATTTTAAGCTTTTCAACTGGAAAATTCATAAATAAATCCTTTCCAGTGAAAGCATGTCCTACAGCATAATTACTCATAAACAAAAATAGGGAGACATGACTGCCTCCCTTTTATATAATACTTTTATAACTTCTACCATATGTTTTACGATTCCAAGATGATTGTGCATCAAGTATAGCATCCATTTCATTTTGACTAACGTGCTCAGGAACACGTGCAGCATCACAATGAAACAACCATTGTTGCTTAAGTTCTTGAGCCATCATTAAAACAGCTTGGTTATTAGTTTTAATTGCTTCCTTATATTTGACTACATAAGCAATATAATTAGCAATAGCAATAGCTTCTTTATCGTTTATTTCAGGAAGTCCGTCTTTATCAAGTATCTCGGTATGATAAAGTAAAACTACTTTTCCTAATCCTTTATTTACATATAATTTATCTCCGACTCTTCTGTATTTAACAAAACGTCCACTTATGTAATGAGGATCTAGGAAAGCCTTTTTACTTTCTATATAATTCTCAGTATATAAAGAGGATGTATCACCATACTCTTTGGTATTGCTTGTATAATTCCAATCTTCAGAACCACAATAAGTAACTGCTTCAATAATATCAACATCACATGGTAATTGGATGGACCCATCTTGACAGTTTACATTTAAAATAACTTTATTTAAATGTGTATTCTTATTTCCTATAAAATTATATGCAACTAAACCAATTTCTTCAAGGTCTTCTGTATCCCCTTCGACATCATATAATGTCTAAGCTAAAGTTATGGCATATCTAAAATTCATCCGGTAGTATATTCTTGAGTATTAGGTTTATTTGATGCTTGATATTGTCTATAATACTATAGTTTTTCTTTTACTAATTTATCTTTAACTAACTAATCAATAAAACTTGTATTTACATCAGGTCCATTTAATTCATCCATATTGCAACATTTGTAATGATTCAATTGTCTTGGATCTTTAAATGCGGCAACTACAGATACTTGTTCTAAAAACGGAGCATTAAATAAATAACAATCTAACATTCCATTTTCATTAGGAGCATAATCAATCCATACATATGGTTTACGACTAGATCTTTTTTTATATTGTTTATTTTCAAGTTCAGTCAAAGAAGTTATTATAGAAAATTTATTTCTACGATCTGTAGAACCTATATATTCTATAGCGTTTTTTCCAAAATAAGATATAAGTTGAGGTATTTCAAAATGGGCAACTAAAGTATCATCTGGATTAATATCTTTACAACTACATCTTTCTAAAGACTTGCAATCAACATCAATACAATTAATAGCTATTACTAAGTCCTTAATTGGAAATATTCCTTTTAAAAAATACTAATGTATAATTTCTAGCCTACAAGCAACAATTTCATCTTGAAGCTAATCCATATTCATGGATAAGTTTTGATGGTATCCTCGTAAGCCGGAAACTACATCATTTCGTATTTGTGAGGCTAGCTTTTCTATATACATTATTCTTTATTTTCAGGGTTATTTTTAACACGGTTAGGGCACTCTAAATTATAGCATCTGAGTCCTTTTAAATAATTAATTTGATCTTTTAATTTAGCTAATTCATTACCTTTAGCTCGTAATTCATCATCAAATTTAGCTTCGATAGAACGTGCTGTTTTACGATATTCACGGAACTAATCAGAAAGATCATTATAGTCTTTAGCCATTTCTGTAATTTGATTATACATAGCTTCAAAACGATCTCTTTCCAGGTGTTCTAGTTTATCTTTTGTTTCAATTTCAGACTATTTTGCTAACTCATTTTCAATTTTAGTTTTACTCTTAAAAGTTGCAAAATAAGTTATAGCCGCACCTATACCTCCGCCACCAATTAAAGATAAAGCCCAATCTTGTATAGAACTAAAATCCATATAATTTAATTAAAATAGAGGAGGAGAAAACTCCTCCTCTGTTATTTATTAATCATCTAATTCTGTACCTTCATCAGTAGTAGCAGCAGCAGCAGTAAAACCAAGTTTTTGAAGAGCAGTTTCCCAATCTCTGATTAATTCTGGATCATTTTTAACCCAGAATACATGAGTAGTATGAGACATACCTTTGTGGCCTACAAACATAGTTCCTTCATTAGCAGCAGGGGCTACATATTCAATAATATATTGATTATAAATACCTCCTACTACAGGAACTTCTGATTTATGTTTAGCTGTCCATGCAGAAGCAGCTTCAGTAGGAAGACGAAGATTCTTAGTTAGGTATGAATAAGTACCGAAAGCATTTTTAACGTCCTTGCGATTTGTTTCTATAATTCCTAAAGAAACTAATGCATCATAACCAAATGATATAACAATTTTATCATCTTTGAGAATATCTAGTTTAAAATCTTTAAAACGTAGGTATTGATTAGTACTTGTAAGTGTAAAATCTGTTAATGCAGATTCAGAAGAATTATGTGTTACTTTTAATAAATTTTTTCCAACATTAAATAGATTGTTAGGAATAATTTTTGAAAAACCTGCTTCAGTCATGTACATAGGAATAAACTATACAGTAAAAGTACGCTTACTTCCCATGCTGGTAGCAAATGCTCCAGATGCAGCGTCTTCTTCTCCTAATGTAATATGCAATTCTGCAATACAGTCTGCAAAAACTTTTTCCTATTCTTCTTCTGTATAATATGCTGCAAGCACTTTGGAAGCAAATTCGCCCATCTTAAATTTAGCCCAAGCAAGTGTTTCGTTATGACCTGCCGCTTTATAGATTTTATCTACATATTGTTTTTCAAATATAAAATCGTTTTTTAGACGAAGTTTGTCTGTACTTGGGCCAAAACCACTTCCAGTAAAAATATCATTATTATTAATGATTGTTGTTGTTTGAAAATTTAATCCCATAATTAATTAATTTATTTTAAGTTATTGCTATTGTCCAGTTGGTCGGGCAATAGACTAAGTTATCTACATATTATTTGGTAATCTTGGATCGTTCATACGTTCCATTATTAAATGCACCAACTCGTTAATTATCTCTTGATTAACATAATCTGGGAATTCCATGATTTGTGAGGTGTCCTAAGTTAAATCAATTTGTTCCTAAGTTAATTTAGCATACTATGGAACTTTTAAATAATCAATTTGAACTTGTTGTAACTCAAACATATCATTTTTTGAACCACATCTAATTTCACAACGAATTTTAGAAGGGTTTCCTATTCTAAATGCAATTGGTTTTTCTACTAGTGATTGTCTAGATTCAAAACCTTCTATATTTAATTTGAAAGTTCTCGGAAAATTAGATTCTTCAATCACTTCCATTATCACCCTAGCAGGTTCTCTTTCTACTTGTATTATTCCTTCAAAATTACTAACCGAATAAATTCCATTCATGTCAGTACCATTTTGATAATAACCTTCGTCAGTCTTTACAGGGTTAGTTGGGAAAGAGTCATTAGTATTTATATTATGTATATAATAATACGGTCTTTTATAAGATGGTCTGTTATAAACATCCTATAAAACTAACCCTAAAGAATCTGAAGTTAATTTAGTTGCAGGAATTTCTATATAAGAGTCTTTATTATAGCATCCTTTAGAATAATTTATTTTATAAATACAAATACAATTCAACAAATGTAAATAATCTATAGGAAAGTATATCTCATAATCATTTTTAAATTTAGATATAGATTTTGGAGTAAGGAAACATGTAGATTTTAATACTCGTAGATCATCTGTAGTTTGTTGATTTGTTTCATAAATATTATAAATTTTATTGACATACTAACCAATTGCTTTATTTATAAGATAATTAAATTCATAAAGCTTTAAGGCAGGAGCGTTTACCTTACTAATTTCGATTAATACAGCTTCATAAACCTATCTTAATGTCATTGCAATTATATTAAAAACTTATAATTTAATCTTCAAACATTTCAGGATAAGTATCCTTTCTAATTAGGCTTAAAGTTTTTTGGTTTTTAGCTGATTTCATCCATTCTACTACAGCATTATCAGTAGCTCCAAGAGTTACCTGACCTTCTTCTCCAAATAAATAAAGTCCGTTTTTCTTATAAATAACTCCTTTTTCTTTAGCTTCGATAAACAACATACGAAGTTGAATATCACCACCAGTATAACAATTAATAATTTTTTCTGGAGTTTTTTCTGCAATAGATAATAGATAATCTTCAACATCTGCATTAGGAAGATTTTTCATATCACGACCTAGTACTTTAGCTACTAACAATCTACCTTCATATCCACGTTCATCATTCATAATATAATTAGAAGCTTCAACAATAAGTTTGCGTCTAGTAACTCTGCGTTGAGATTCATATCCTGGTCGATCAATATATAATTCTGCAGTACCGTAACGAGGTCTTTTAGATTTTGGATCTGTAGTACCATCAATCAAATATTCGCCCTTATCATTTTTTGCAAAACGATCGGGAGCAATAAGTGAACAATCTTTAATAGCTTCCCAAATAGCAGCTTCGTAAATATCATCAAGATTAAAAGTCTTTCCATCTTCAATAACAAAAACTTCATCTTCTTTGATATATGCTGCTTCACCTCTAGACTCTTTTTCAAGTTCTGCTGGTGTTAGTATAATATCACCATGAGCATCAACACGTTTCACACAGTCTGCATAACGACCTCTACTATTTCTTTGAGGTTGAATAAAATATTTTTGACCAACCTTTCCAAAAACACTTCTTAGAACAACGATATTACTTTTCAAATCGCCATCCTTTATTTCATTAACTTTTTTTGCCATAATTCATATTCATATTTTAAAATTGGGTAGGGGAGCACCTCGTCCCCTACCTTATCTAATTACTGTTTTAATCTTTTTATTCAATTTTTAAATTATTCATTACCAGTTAAAATGAATGAACGGTAAGGATTCATTACACCTATACCGCAATATCCCCAGATACCAGAGATACCACCTGCAACTGGTGTTGAAACTACACCGCTTGATAGACCATCTTTACCACCAGGACCATACATATCGTATGTCATATAGTCACCACCCTTAAGAGAGAACATAACTACTGGAGGAGTTGTAGAAGTCTTACCAGTTGTAAGGTCTACACACAAGAAATAAGGTTTAGTAAATTCACGGCTCAAAGTTCTATCAACCTTGAAAGAAATTACATTACCACCCCATTCATAAGCATCAAATGTAGCACCTACTTTAATATACTTACCTTCGCCACCTTTAGACCATAGATAAGCACCGTCTGTTTTACGATCAGCTAGATAACCACCAAGAACACGTTGTACAATACCCCAAGCTTGTTCATTTACTATAAAACAGAAATGATTACCTGTAGGATTTTGTGCTTTTTCAACCATTGTATTAATTACAGTGTGGAATGTGTTAATAGTAATTTTGTTAGCTGCATATTTACTTGCAAAACGTTCAATTTGAGGAATCATACCATCGCCAATTTGAATAGGACGACCTGTTGTACGATCAGAAATTGTTGCTTTACCATCTGCACCCATGTTACCTTTAGCAA
Organism: Bacilli bacterium; assembly: GCA_036308445.1. GTDB lineage: Bacteria > Bacillota_I > Bacilli_A > Erysipelotrichales > Coprobacillaceae > MGBC113645. The sequence goes on from JAXJVS010000153.1 coordinate 7,041, forward strand.
GAAGCATCATGTTTTCACGAGCATACAAGAAGTGTTCAATCAAATTCTTCTTCATTGGATCAAGCTTGTAAATTGTTTCAGTCAAACAACCTTGATTTTCACCTTTACCAATCTTAATGAATGTATCTTCCATTGCAGCATATTTTGCTGAATAACTGTCTTCTACACGAACAGTTGTAAGATAATTACGCATTTTTTCAACATTAGATTGATACTTAACGAAACCACAATCGTGTAATTCTGGTTTAGCATTACCAATGAAACGAGTTGTATCACCAACTTGACATCCTTCTTTATCAAGAATAGAAGAATAATCATCATCGATTAAGCGAACCATTACTGACCACATATTGTCAGCTTTACGTACTGGGCGTGAAACAACAAAACATTGTTGACCAGTTTTTTCAATTTTGAAAATTTCATGTAATTGATAATAATTTTCAGTAAAAATCATTTCAATTTCAGAACCATTTTCACCTGTTTCTACTGGAACAGCTGCAAAAGGAATTCTTTTAATTTGATTAGTTTCGATTTCCCATTCAAAATAAGTAGAATCGATTGATTGAAAGCTTCCTGCTTTCTTAGAATCACCATAATAAATATTACGAAGACTTTCTGTCAAGAAAGTTGCAGTAAGCTCTGGATAAAGTCTTGATACAACACCAAGACGATGTGGTCTTTCACCAAGGAACTTACTGAAATCTTCATAAGTTCTAGTATCTCCCATAGTAGGGCGATTTGTTACAATACTTGCTACTAGCATAAATAAAATATTTTTAATAGTTAATAATTAATAATTACCATTCTTCATCATCTACAAAGAAATTATCTTCTTTAGTAGATTTAGGTTGTGATTTTGGAGCAAATGCTAATTTAGACTTATTACCTTGTAAATCTTTTTTAGCCGCTTCATAACCACGTTTATAATTGTCCTACATCTATTTTGTGAGTTCTTCAACAATCTATTCTTCATTTAATAACCAGAACGCAGCTTTAGTAAATAGTTTTGGATCTTGTAAAGCATATCCAAAAGCACTAACACCTTTATCATCAAGTCTTAGCATAAATTCTGCTAATTCGTCGATATCATCATTAGATAGTTCTAATTCTTGTCCAGCAAATGAATTAAGACCTCGAATCTCATTTGTAATAGAAGTAGCGAATTGATTATAAGCAGCTTCTTGTTTAGCTGCTAATTCGTTAGCTTGTTGTGCTTCTTCATCTTGCTGTAATCTAATATATTCTTTACGAAGTCCTTCAACAGTCTTTTTAAATAATGTTTCATTTTGTTTTGCATTATTAATAGCTTCTTCAATTTCTTCGTCTGTAATATTATCAGACCCAACTTTTTCTAACAAATCTAGAGCGTATACATCTTCATCAGATAATTGATCAATCTTATAAGATTGAATAGAAGTTTCTTGTGGTTGTTGTAATGATTGCATATAATCATTTACTGACATACCGCTGTTTCTAATTGAATTAAGAAGATCTATTTCTTCATTAGTTAGTTCATCTTCAATTGATTCTTGTTGATATAAAATATTCAACTACTCTTCTCTTGATAAAGTATCCCAAGATCTTTCAATAATAGCACCTGATTCATCTTCAAATTTAATTTTAGATGGATCAGAAATACCTTTAAGACGTAATACTTCATTTGTTAAATCATCTATCTACCTTTCTTGATGAGTTTCAGATTTCAATTCATCTGTGTTATCATCGTTAGGCTGAATTTCTGAAACATCGTCCAAAAATTCATCGTCGTCAAAAATCACTTCATCAAAATTGTCCATAAATCATAATCATTTTTAACATTTAATCTTTCATAATATATTAATATATTTTTATATTTTTTTAGGTTATATGTAATACCTATTTTCTATTACGAGGAGAATAACTAACATGTATCCAATTATAATCATATTCATTAATGAGTTGATCAAAAGGAAGATCTAATCTTTGAATTAATTCGAATAGTTTTTTATTCTCTTCTTTTGTATCTTTGACAGTTTGTATATCTACAGCTTGTCCAGTTAAATGCTAACTCGTTTTACTTCCTCCTACTAATTTGTTTAGTTTAGAATTTCTAAATCCACTATTTACAATTATTGGTTTTCCATATTTGCTTCTTAATGGATCTAAGATATTTTCAACTAATGCAATTAAATTAGATTCCTATTCTTTATTAGGAGTATTGTCAATTTTATTACGAGTTGCGGTTGTACTCTTTGTTAATTCTTTTAAAGTAAAGTATTTCATATACTATCATTTTAAAGTTCAGTGGAATTATATTAATTGTAAATATGATTCCAAAATAAAAAAAGGAGAACTTTCTAATTAAAGAAAATTCTCCAGTATAATGTTAATAATATATTATGTCATACTTATTAACATTGTATTAAATAATCTCTGAGCTAAACATCCGCTTAAATCGGCTGCTACTTCATCGTAAGGATCTATCCCTAGTTCCTCACATATGTGCATTTCTATATGATTTTTCTCATGATTGTATGTATTAACAAATTCTTCCATAGAAGTTGATTTATTTATAATCATTAAACTTTTGCGCTTTTCTAAATTAGAAAAAGCAAAACCTGAATCATATTGTTTAGAAAGAATAGTATGTGCACGTTGTACTGTCTTATGGCTACAACCAAGATTTTCCAATTTAAAGAGAATTTCTTCCAACATTGAATCATCTGTAGTCACATAACATTCTATTTCCCATCCAATTTTTCCGATATAAGTTTTAAAGTGTATCATATAAATTCTTCCCAATCGATCATTACACCATTAGCTACCATAGTAGCATACCATCTTCTCATTGTAGTACCATCTCCAGCATCTTCATCTTCTATAGTATCTTTAATATAAAGAGCAAAATGCTTTTCATCAGTAATACTACTGCCGTAGTAATCTGCTTTGCACATATTAGCAACAAATATGTAATCACATCCAATATTTTTAGTTAATTTAATATCATTTTGCTATAGCAATCTATCAATATATTCTTTACTAATAGGTTCTAATTTCTTTCCTCCTTTTTTCATTAGAGATACAGCATAATTACATAACGCAGTATTGAAATGCCATCCATAATTTTGCAAATATTTTCGCATATACTTTGGCATATCGTCATATATATCCAAAGCAGTTCTCATAATTAATAATATCTTGGATAATCGTACATTTTACGTACATCATCACGATCTGGATCATGACGGAAACCACCACGTCTACCTTTACCATATCTTTCTGCGTAGTGTTCGCCACCTTCAGATACTTCTTCAAGACATTCTAAAAGATGTTTACCGTATTTTACCACTTTTTCAGCATATTCAGAAATGTGGTCAAGTTTACTATCCTGAACTTCAATTATTGTTGCCATCGTTATTATTTTTTAAATTGGTTAATAAATTCTGAAAACATCTCTTTAAGAGAATTAATTTCTTCTCTTAAAGCTTTATTTTCTAATTCTTGTCTCTACTTTTCCGCTATTTCTGGATTTAATACCTATAGAATTTCGTCACAACCAGATATAATACTCTGATGCTATTCTATACTATTAAGTATATCCAAACTTCTCTATTTCATAGATGCTACCTCATTACTCATTGCCTCTTTAGAAGTTGCAATAACTACACTGTTCCCAAAGTCCGCTATTTCGCCATTTGCAGGAAGTTTCTAAAAATTAGTAGGTTTGCCTTCTATGTCTACTGTTATATCTAAGACAAGATCATTATACATACTATTGTTTCCAAATTTAGGAACAGGTACAGATATATATGTAATCTTACCTATTTCCAATGTTGGAATAGCATCTTTATGAAGTATGTATATCTAATGATTGTTTCGTAAATTCTAAAATGCCATATTAAGATAATGCTCCAGTTAATAATTGTAATGAATCTGTTTGACTTTCATACCAACAAACATATATTCCGGTTCCTGGAATATCCGCTACTGTTACAGGATCTCCGTTAAAAGTAGTTAATTCTGCGGCACTTCCTCCATCAGAAGTAAATACAATAGGTAGAGTATCAGTAGTTCCTGTAGGAATTAACTATGCAAGATTAATAATTAAAAGTCCTCTAAAGGGTCTTCCGATGTTACGATGATTGTTAAAATCAAAGCGAACATCAGTAGTTCCTACAGTTACAGATAAAGAACGTAATGCTGGTATCCCTGTTTGGTTTACATTAATATATGCAGGTAATAACATAAATTACCTCCTTTCTTAACCCCAAAGTGAGTTAGTGCAACCACATCCATTCCAAGTACCCCATCCACTATTAAAAGTGTTGATTCCAACAGCACCATTGTAGAATAAACTAGAAGGAACTGCAGTAGCACATGAATAAGGTAGAGTAACTGTTTCTGGAAGTCTACATTTAACACTAGCAAGTTCTGTTTGTAGTGTATTAACTGCAGAAGCGATAGGAGCAGTATAAGAGTTTAACATTTGATTAAATGCTGCACTCTATTGAGCATTATTAATAACAACAGCTTGTTCACTATTCTTTTCACGTAATGCGTCAATCTTGTCAAGAAGAGTTTGATTTTGCATTGCGTCAAGTTTTGCAATAATTGCGTTAGTATTAGCTGTACCTGAATCTCTAATTGTGTTTTGTAAAGCACATGTTTGAGCTTGAGTTTCGTAATTTGTATTAGAAAAACCTTTTTCAACTTGTAGGCCTACAAAATTAACTGAATCTTTCAAACTAGCTGTAGCGTTACCGATTGCAATTCTATTTTCATAGTTATTAGCTAGAATTGATTTTTGAGTTTCGCAGCAGCAATCTTTAAGAGCTTGGATTACACCACAATCACCCTAATTTACAGCATTGATAATTCGTTCAGAAGAGAATCCAAGTTGACTTCCTACTGAAGCAATATCTGAACGTACACCTTGAACTGCAGAAGCAATAGCATTAATATCACATCCAATTCTAGTAGAAACTTCTTGGATAGCATTATTATTACCTTGAATAGCAGCCATAATCAAATCTGAAGTATGATTGTCATTCATCTAATCAGCAAGTGTTTGGATTTGACGTTGTGTAGAAGCTTCTAGAGCTTTATAACAATCGTTACCGTTATTACCCCAGTCACCGCCGTTCATCCAGCGCATCATGTAAAGCCAAATAAGATAGACAAAAGGGTTGTTCCACATTCCATTGCCTCCAAAGCCGCCGTTACCACCAAGTAAAGCCAATGTAGCAATATCATTGTTACCAAAACCGTTTTGATCGGGCATGATGTAAGTTGTTTTTGTTTCACTCATAATTTTGAATTTTAAAAAGTAATTAAATAAGTTAATTTTTGTTCTAGAACTACTTAATAATACTTCTTAAATGAGTGAAAATCGGATGTTACTAAAAATAAAATTCGGAAACCCTAGTTAATCTTATTATTTGTTAATAATAAAATTAAACTAAGATTCCCGAATGTACATATATTACTAATTAATTAAGAATAAGTCTAAATCACTTTTATACCATCTTAATTCTTTAAAATGTCCTATTTGTTTACCTTTAGGAATAAATCCATCTTTTATATAATTATCAAAGGTAGCTCTACTTACACCTAAATAATCTGCGGCTTGAGTTTTGTTCATTTCATTGTCTTGTCCAGAATCAACATTACTTAAAACTCTAATAAGATTACATTGCTGCTCATAACTTAAATTAGTGTTATTAGCGTCAATATCATCAATAAATTTCTGTAAAATACTTCTTATAATTTTCAACATAAAACATAAAACAAAAACAGGAGGTTTTTACACCTCCTGAATACATACACAA
>JAXJVS010000154.1:0-19310 GCA_036308445.1 Bacilli bacterium
GAAATATTGCTGAAGTGATATATCGACAGAAGGTATGTTTAGAGGAATATGTTAATAGGGTAAAATAAATTTTATTGTTTTTTAATTTAGTAACATTTTCCATTATATTGTGAAAATGATATAATTATGTTAGAATACCCGATTGGAAAAGAGGTCTAATTATGGAAAATAAGTATGATGTTATCATTGTAGGTGCTGGTCCTGCAGGAATTATGGCGAGTTATGAGTTTTATTTAAAAAAGCCAGAATTAAAGGTTCTATTAGTGGATAAAGGGCAAGATGTTATGTTTAGACATTGTCCAATTAAAGACAAGAAAATTAAATCTTGTCCACAAATTAAAGATCATCCAGGATGTTTGCCTGCTTGTTCTATTACTGCCGGATTTGGTGGAGCAGGTGCATATTCTGATGGTAAGTTTAATATTACAAGTGAGTTTGGTGGATGGTTAACTGATTATTTGAGTGATAATGAAGTTGAAGATGTTATTCAATATGTTGATGAGTTATATTTAAGACATGGTGCAACTTTAGAGATTACTGATCCAACAACTGATAAGATTAGAGAGATTGAAAAAAGAGGGTATGCTGTTGGATTAAAGTTGTTACGTGCTAAGGTTAGACATTTAGGAACAGAAGAAAATTTAAGAATTATGACAGAAATGTCTAATTTATTAAAAGAGCATATTGATATGCTGTTTAAAACAGCAGTTAAGGATATTATTGTAGAAAACAAAACTGTTAAAGGTATTGTTTTAGAAAATGGTAAAGAAATATATGCTGATAATGTTATTTTAGCTCCTGGAAGAGATGGGTCAACTTGGTTAACTAAGGTATTTAAACGTCAAGGATTAGAATTATATAATAACCAGGTAGATATTGGAGTGAGAGTTGAAACTAGTAATATTGTTATGGATGAAATTAATACAAATTTATATGAAGGAAAATTTGTATATAATACATCAGTTGGAACTAAAGTAAGAACTTTCTGTTCAAATCCAAGTGGTCATGTTGTAGTAGAAAATCATTCTGGTACAATGTTAGCAAATGGTCATGCTTACCATGATCCTAAACTTGGAAGTAAGAATACTAACTTCGCATTATTAGTTTCTCATACATTTAGTGAACCTTTTAATGAACCAAATGAATTTGCTCATGAAGTATCCTCATTAGCAAATAAGTTATCTAATGGTAGTATCATTGTTCAAAGATATGGTGATATTAAACGTGGTAGAAGAACAACTGCTAAACGTTTAAAAGAAGGATATACTACACCTACATTACCTGAAGCTGTACCAGGAGATTTAGGATTAGTATTACCTTATAATACAATGAAATCAATTATTGAAATGATTGAAGCATTAGATCATGTCACACCAGGTATTGCAAATGAGCATACATTATTATATGGTGTAGAAGCTAAATTCTATTCTGCTAGACCTAGAATTAGAGAAGGTTTTGAGAGCGAAATTGATCATTTATATGTTGCTGGTGATGGTGCTGGTTTGACTCGTGGTTTAGCTCAAGCAGGAGCAAATGGAGTGTTGATAGCTAGACATATTATTGAAAAGAAGAAATAATATGCAAAGTCTTGAAGGACTTTGCATTTTTTTGGTAAATCTCTTGTATTTCAATGATTTCTAGTATATCATGTTAACGAACAAATTATAAAAAAGCATGTTTTTATGTGTGAAAATAGGAGAATATTATGGGAAAGAAGATTAATAAAAGATTTAAAAGTCCTAAGTTCTTAATTCCTGTGGGAATTGTTTTAGCATTAGTTGTTGGTTATCTTTTCTTGTGTGTAATTGCAGGTTCTAATGATTATTTCTCTAATACAAAAATTAATGGAATTGATGTTAGTGGGATGACTAAACAAGAAGCAGCAGATGCATTAGAAAAGCAATATCAAGATAACTGTAATAACTTATCTATGTCTTTTAAGGCAGGAGAAGAAGAGTATATAGTGAGTTTAAAAGATAATTTGGTTTTTGATGCTAATGGGACAGCTGTAGAGGTATCAGATGAATTACATAATTCTTTTTTGATGAAAGGTTATTATTATTTGTTTAAAGGTGACTTTACTACTGGTGTTAGTGTTAAAGATGAAGAAGTTTTAACACAAAGTATTACTGATAGTAAAATATTAGATTATGATACAAAAGTAGATACCACTTATAAACTAGAAGGTGATAAGATTATTTTTACTAAAGGAACAACTGGTGAAAAAACAGATATTGAGGACATTAAAACAAAGATTAATAATGCTTTAAATACTTATCAGTTTAAAGATGTTATTGTATGTGATTTAGTAAAAAGTGCTCCAAATGAATCTGAAATGGAAACTTTATATAAAGAAATTTGTCATGAAGTTCAAAATGCTACTTTAGATAAAGAAAATAATTATGCAGTTATTGAATCTAAGGTAGGAGTGGATTATGATTTAGAAACAGCAGTAAAAGCTTTAAATAAAGCAAGTGAAGGGGAAGAATTTAGTGTAGAAGCTACAATTACTGAACCAAAAATTTCTAAAGAAATGTTAGAAAAATATTTATTTAGAGATGTTTTAGGAACATATACAACTTATGTTAGTGGTTCTTCTGTAAGAAGAGGTAATGTAAAATTAGCTGGTAATAAATGTGATGGTACAATTTTATTACCGGGTGAAGAATTTTCTTATAATGGTGTTGTAGGTCAACGTACTAAAGCTAATGGTTTTGGTGAAGCGGGAGCTTATTTAAATGGTGAAACTGTTATGGAAGTAGGGGGAGGAGTTTGTCAACCATCATCTACTTTATATAATGCAGTTGTTTTATCAAACTTAGAAGTTACGGAACGTCGTAATCATACTTATGTGTCAAGTTATGTCCCAATTGGTAGGGATGCAACTGTATCATGGGGTGGACCAGACTTTAAGTTTAAAAATAATACTGATTATCCAATTAAAGTTGTTTCATCTTATAGTAATAATCGTTTAACAATGTCTATTGTTGGAACTGATTTAGAAGACATTACAGTAGAATTTACAAGTACTAAATTATCTAGTACACCATATAATACTATTGAAAAAGAAGATCCTACTTTAGAAGAAGGAAAGAGAAAAGTAGATGTTTCTGGATATAATGGTGCTAAAGCTCAATCATATAGAAAAGTATATAAAGCTGGAGTATTGATTTCTAGTGAAAAAGAGGCTTATAGTGCTTATTCAAAACGTGATAAGGTTGTATTAGTAGGAACTAAGAAGAAGGAAACAACAACACCTCCAACTGATAATACAACACCATCTACAAATGATACTGTACCTTCAACAGATGATACAACATCAACAGATAACAATACTACAACGCCAACACCAGAAATAGGACAATAAATTAAAACCCTTGATAAGGGTTTTTCTTTCATTCTTGGGTAAAATTATGTATAATGAGAAAAAATTAGGAGTGATTAATAATGATAATTAGTGGAAAAGAAATTTCAGTAAAAATAAAAGATGAATTAAAAGAAGAAGTAGAAAAGCTTGTAAAGGAAGGTAAGAGATTACCTCAATTAGTTGTTATATTAGTAGGAGATAATCAAGCTAGTCAAACTTATGTTAGAAATAAAGAAAGAGGATGTCAATATATTGGAATAAAATCTCAAGTTATTAGAAAAGATACTAGTATCTCTGAAGATGAATTAGTATCATTGATTGAAGATTTAAATAAAGATAAAGATGTAGATGGTATTTTAGTACAATTACCTTTACCTAAGCACATTAATGAAGATAGAATATTAGATGTGATTGATCCAACTAAAGATGTAGATGGTTTCCATCCTGATAATGTTGCTAGATTATTCTTAGGGCAAAAATCATTAGTACCATGTACACCAAAAGGAATGATGGTATTATTAGATGAAATTGGATATGATTTAATTGGTAAGGAAGTTGTAGTTGTAGGTAGAAGTAATATTGTTGGTAAGCCAGTCGCATTATTATGCTTGCAAAGAAATGCAACAGTAACAATAGCTCATTCAAGAACAAAAGATTTAAAAGAAGTATGTAAAAGAGCAGATGTTTTAATTGCTGCTATTGGTAAAGCAAAATTCTTTAATAAGGATTATATTAAAGAAGGAGCAGTTGTATTAGATGTTGGTATTAATAGAAATGAAAATAATAAATTATGCGGAGATGTAGATTATGAGGATGTAAAAGATATTGTATCTTATATTACACCAGTACCTGGTGGAGTAGGACCAATGACTATTACTATGCTTTTAAGTAATACATTAGATGCATACAAACAAAGAGGAGAATAATCATGGAATATAACTTAAATGATATTGTAGAAATGAAAAAGCAACATCCATGTAAGAAATCTAATCAATGGAAGATTATTAGAATGGGTGCAGATATTAAAATTAAATGTCTAGGTTGTGGGGCTATAGTGATGTTTTCTCGTAGAGATTTTGAAAAGAGATTAAAGAAGGTTATACCTCAAGATATTGATTAATTTCAATATCTTTTTTGTTAAAATAGATTAAGGAGTAATAAAAAAGATGTTATTTAACCATGAATATCAGTTTTCTAAGAGAATGGAAATGATAGATATCACTTACTCAATAAAAGAAGATTTAAAAAAATCAAAAATAAAGAATGGTATTATTGTAGTTTATACACCACATACAACAGCAGGTATTACTATCAATGAAAATGCAGACCCTGATGTTGTAAGAGATATGCTTAATGGTTTTGAGAGAGCTTTTCCAACAGTTCATTGCGATTATAGACATTTTGAAGGGAATTCTCATGCTCATATGAAATCAACTATTTTTGGACCTAGTCAAAGTTTAATCGTTGAAAATGGAAATATTATTCTAGGAATATGGCAAAGTGTTTATCTTTGTGAATTTGATGGACCTAGAAAGAGAAAATATTATGTAAAAATTATTGAAGGATAATTAAAAAAGCTTTGAAATATTTTTTTTAATATGTTAACATGTGTCGACAAGCGAGTAGCATAATTGCGTAAATCCAGTTATGTTACTCGCTTTTTATTATTTTTAGGAGGTAGATTATGAATGATAATGCTTTTTTAGTGAATGAAAAAGTAAGTAAATTAATGAAGAAATATGCCATTCCATGCATTATTTCTTTGCTGGTAGCAGCGTTATATAACATTGTAGATCAGATATTTATTGCTAATGCTGATTATTTAGGGTCATATGGGAATGCTGCTAATACTGTTGTATATCCTTTAACTGTTATTGCTTTAGCAATTGCAGTTATGATAGGAGATGGATGTTGTGCTTTTGTGAGTATTAGCTTAGGAGCTAATAGAAAAGATGATGCTCATAAAAGTATTGGAAACTCGATTATATTAACTATCGTTAGTAGTCTAGTTTTAACGATTATTTATTTTGTTTTTCAGACTTCAATTTTGTCAGCTTTTGGAGGTCAAGTAAATGTAGAAACATTTGCTTGTTCAAAAGAATATATGACATATATTAGTATAGGTATACCTTTCTATATGTTTGGACAGGCTATGAATCCCATTATTCGTTCTGATGGTAGTCCAAAATTTGCAATGTTCTCTACAGTCGTTGGAGCAATTATTAATATTATTCTAGATCCTATTTTTATATTTATATTTAAATGGGGAATGATGGGTGCTGCAATGGCTACAGTTATTGGTCAAATTGCGACTGCTATTCTGTCGATTTGGTATTTATTGAATATGAAAGCAGTAAGATTAGATAGAACGAGTTTTAAAATTCATTTAAATCTTATTAAGAAATTTATTCCTTTAGGATTATGTAGTTTCTTATCACAAATTTCTTTAGTAGCAGCTATGGCTGCAATCAACAACATGATTCATAAATATGGAGCTTTAGATCCTATCTTTGGCCAAAGTATGTATGCTCAAATTCCAATGGCTGTTGTTGGTATAGTTATGAAATTCTTCCAGATTGTTATTTCTATAGCTGTAGGTATGGCAGCAGGATGTATACCTATTGTTGGTTATAATGTTGGGGCAAAAAGATTTGATAGAGTTAAGAAATTATTTAAATATTTATTGATTTTTGAAGCTATTGTAGGTTTTATTGCAACTATTATTGTCATGTTTTTCCCTAAACAATTAATAGCTATTTTTGGTTCTGCAAATGAAAGTATTTATTATACAGAATTTGCTATTAAATCATTTAGGATATATTTATGTATGATGACATTAGCTACAGTTAATAAAGCAACATTTATTTATTTACAATCATTAGGTAAAGCTTTATTATCTACTGCTTTATCGATGATTCGTGAAGTTGTTTTTGGTGTAGGATTTGCAGTTATATTACCTATATTCTTTGGCTTAGATGGAGTTCTTTATTCAATGCCTATTTCCGATGTTTTAACTTTTATTATTACTATTGTATGTATTATATATTCAATTCGATTAATAAATAAAGAAACAGTATAAAGGGAGCAGTAAATATGAATAAGATAATTACAATTTCTAGAGAATATGTTTAGGTGGTAGATTAATTGCTAAGAGAGTAGCAGAGAAATTAGGAATTAAATATTATGATAATGAAGTCATTTATTCAGTAGCATTAGATTTAGGATATGATATTGATACTATTAGAAAAGCAGCAGATCAAAAATCATCAGGATTTATGTATTCTATGGTAAAAACTTCAAATACACTACCTTTATTCGATCAAGTCTATATTACTCAATCTAAAGTAATTAGACATCTTGCTAGTCAAGAATCATGTATTATTGTTAATGGTGTTGCAGATTATATTTTAGAAGACTTTTCTGAAGTTATTTCAGTATTTATTCATGCACCAATGAATTCAAGAATAAAACGCGTTAAAGATGTATATAAAGAAGATCATGAAAATATAGAAAAATATATTGTTTCTAAAGATAAGAGAAGAAGTCATTATTATACAACTAAGAAATGGGGACAATTAAAGAACTTTGATCTAACAATCAATAGTGATTTAGGTATAGAAGAAGTTGCAGATATCATTGTAGATGTATTTAAAAACAGTTATGAGTAATCATAACTGTTTTTGTTTCATCTGTTCTGTGACTTCAATTAACATTTTTTCTAATAATTCGACATCTTCTTTAGAAAAAGTCTCCTCAATTTGTCCCAATATACTACTAATATAACGATCATTGTCACGATAACAGTCTAAAAATTTCTGAGTCACTTTTAAATGGAAAGCTCTTTTATCGATTGATGATATTGTTTTTGTTAGATATCCTTTTTCAATCATTTGATTAATTTTATATGTAGCGTTTGGTTGAGATATTCCCATATATTTAGCATATTCTAATATAGTAGGCTCGCCTAACATATAAATGATATCCAAACTAAATGCTTCTTGCATAGTTAATTCATTAGAATTAGCACATAAAGAAGCATAGAAGCTTTGTTTAAATAGATTGTAGACTTCTTGAAATTCTTTCGCTAGCACACGTTTCCCTCCTTTAAATGAAATAAAATACAGTTGCAATAATAATTGCAGTAATAACATCACTGATATAATGAACACCAGCTAAAATACGACTTAAACTAATAAATACTGCAACGATCACCGCAAATAGCCCTAAATAAAGATTGACTTCTAGACAAGCAAAGGCAATTACAAAAGCACTTAAAGTATGACGACTAGGAAATGATTCCCCTTTTTTATGTTGCTTTAGTGGAGTAATATTCATCGCTTCATATGGTCTAGGGCGATTAATGATTTTTCTAAAGAAAGTTACAAATATAAAAGCAAGTAATGGTCTTAATAAAACAGAAATCAATATATCGCTTTTATATATATAAGAATAAATAAGAATACAAGGATATAATGAAATTGTAATATAAGGAAAATAATTACAGATAATCATGATTAAATTTTTAAGCATTGTATGCTTATGAATATATTCTAGTAATTTATTGTAAAACGTTTCCATTATTGACCTTCTTTCTTAAAATTCATTATAACATAAAATCGACATAATTATTATGAATTATTTGCTTTTTATGACGTTTTTCGTTACAATGTAATAGATAAAAAAAGGAGTGATATTATGGCATTAACAGCAGGTATTGTGGGATTACCTAATGTAGGAAAATCAACTTTGTTTAATGCAATTACAAATGCTCAAGTGGAAGCTGCCAACTATCCATTTGCGACAATAGATCCGAATGTTGGTGTAGTAGAAGTACCAGATCATCGTTTAGATGAATTAACAAGAATTTTTGAACCAAAGAAAACAATTCATACGACTTTTGAATTTACTGATATCGCTGGTTTAGTTAAAGGGGCTAGTAAAGGTGAAGGTTTAGGTAATAAGTTCTTAGCTAATATTAGAGAGACTGATGCTATTTGTGAAGTTGTTCGTTGTTTTAGAGATAAGGATATTACTCATGTTGATGGAGATGTTGATCCTATTAGAGATATTGAAACTATTAATTTAGAGCTTATTTTTGCAGATTTAGATACTGTTGAAAAGAGAATTGGTAAGATTGAAAAGAAAGCTAAATCTGGAGATAAAGAAAGTAAAGAAGAACTAGATGTTTTACTTCCTTTAAAAGAAACTTTAGAAGCAGGTAAACCTGCTAGAACAATGAAATTTACTAAAGAAGAGATGGTATATGTTAGACAGTGGACATTGTTAACTATTAAGCCTTTAATTTATGTTGCTAATCTAGGAGAAGAAGATTTAGAAAATCCTGAATCTAATCCACATTATGTAACTTTAAAGAAATATGCTCAAGAAGAAGGTAGTGGAGTTGTTCCTATTTGTGCAAAAATTGAAAGTGAATTAGTAGGATTAGATAAAGAAGATAAAGAAATGTTCTTAGATGATTTAGGAATTACTGAGAGTGGTTTAGATAAACTAATTAAAGAAGCTTATGCATTACTTGGTTTAAAAACATTTTTCACTGTAGGGAAAGATGAATGTCGTGCTTGGACTTTTAAGGATGGTATGTTAGCTCCAGAAATGGCTGGTATTATTCATACTGATTTCCAAAGAGGGTTTATTAAAGCAGAAACTTATAGTTATGATGATCTTATTGAACATGGTAGTGAACAGGCATTAAGAGAAGTAGGAAAAATTAGACAGGAAGGAAAACAATATGTTGGATGTGACGGAGACATCATGTTCTTCAAGTTTAATGTGTAATGAAAGAATTCGTTCGTAAATTATTAATTCTTATCTGTGTAGTTGTCTTTGCATATTCAGCCTTTCAGTTAGGGAAGATTTTCTATGGATATTATGAAATAGAACATGAAACTGAAGAAATGATAAATGAGTATGTCATAGAAAAAGAGCAAGATGAAGGGTTTACCCCTTTAGATAGAACTATTGATTTTACTAAGTTATTACAAAGAAATTCTGATGTTGTAGGGTGGTTATATATTCCAGATACTAAGATTGATGAGGCTATCTTAAAAGGTAAAACTAATGATACTTATTTAAGAAGTGATATTGATGGAAAGTATAATTATGCTGGTTCATTATTTCTTGATGAAAATAATAGTAAAGAATTAACTGATATAAATACAATTATTTATGGCCATAACATGAAAAATGGCTCTAGATTTCACGATGTAAGATATTATATTATTAATGGTAAAGAATATAAGGATAAGCATTTAAATGTCTATATATATTTACCTGATGGTTCGGTTAATGTGTATGAAGTCTTCGCTTCTGCTACTATTGCTTCTGATAGTGATTTATATAGTATTAGTAATGATTATAGTCAATATATAGATAAGGTATTGAATGTTGCTAAGTATAAGAATGATGTAAGTAGTGAAGAGGCACCAATCATTATGTTGACGACTTGTCATAGTAGTGAAGAAGAACAAAGATATGTTGTATTTGCTAGATTAAAAGAAAATTTAAAGTAAACGGAAACTAAAGTTTCCGTTTTTCAATTTATTTTCATATTTATTTGTTATAATGATGATGGTGATAATGATGGAACTGAAAGTATTAAAAGTGACTAATAAAAAAGAATATAAACGATTTCATAAGAATAATCTCATTTTATTTTTTATGATATTTGGGTTATTAGGGATTATTGTTGCATGTTATAGAATGGCTTTGTTTATGGTATCTTTAGTTTTTATAGGAGTTCTAATGATATTTTCTATTTATTTATATAAAAGAAATCATTATAAAGTTAAGGAAGAAATAATATGTGAAAATGGTATATTTACTATTGATGGAAAAGAATATCAGTTATTAGATGTAGAGTTGATTGAAAAACAAATAAAATATATGCAATTATATTTTGAAGATAGTATTGTAATGATATTAGAAGATTATGGTATAAAAGAGTTTTTTGAAGAAGATGTACGTTATTGTAAAATAAATTATATTTTAATGTCTCTTTTAGGATTAGTAATGTCTTATATTGTATATATTATCTTTGGTATTATTTTCTCATTTGTTTTAAGTATAAATAAACAGTTAATATTTATTGATGAAATTACTTTATATTTAGATGCTCTTCGACTAGCAATATCTCTAGCAGGATTTGTTTTAGCTTTAGAGTTTAGAAAAAGTAAAGGAGTACTTATTGTACCGTTTGTTTGTTTAATATTAACAGGAAGTTATGTTTTAGCTCCTAAAACAATATCTTATTTAAACGAAGGGAAGATGGCCTATAGAATTTTTCAAGAAAATCTTGAATTTTATGATCAGCTTGCTATTTATTACGGAAGAAAGGTAGCGACAATTGAACATGTTAATGACTATGAAATCATAGATGTTGATGGAATAACCGTAGTTAAAACTGAAGAGAAAATTCATTGTTTGTATTTTGGATTACCACATCAATCTTTAGATGAAATAAAAAGAGATTATCAGAATACTGATTATATGTATGAAAATTATATTGTACATATATCTAATGAAAGTGTAGAAGTTAATGATGTAGATTATGATTATGAAATGATAGCTTATAATACTTTAGTGTTGAAATATCAAGATAGAAATGAATTTCTATTAAAGATATATAATAAAAATTCAATAAAAGGAGAAGGTGTAAACTTATACTTTTTGGATAAGAATTTAAATATCTTTTTAGAACGATATTATCCTGATGAACTAGCAGCTAAGAATGAAGAGGAAGAGAGAATAGAAAGTGTTAAAACAAAACAAGAAGCATTAAATCTTAAAAATTATGATGCTACACAAACAGATGAAGATAAGATAAATAGATTTAACGAACTTGTTAAAAAGGATAATATTGCAGAGTATTTATCAGAAAAAGGAATAATAAAAATAACAAGTGAAGAAACTGATATATATAAGGTTATATATGAAATAGATAGAGAATTTTCTAGAATTAGTAATGATATTTATACATCTATTGATACTCAAATCTTGAGTATCAAGATGACTTCTATGGCTGATGATATTTATGGTGTAGAAATTTGGAGTAGAAGTGATTATAGTAATAAAGAAAAAGAAACAAAACAATATAAAATAAAGTTTAAGAAGTATAAAAATAATTATATAGCAATCAAACTTTTACAAGAAACAGTTATTGATGATAAAGGAATTATAGATAATCCTGAAGTTAAGGATACTTCTATGACAACTGATTATTTATATAGAATTGAAGGTCATGAAATAGGAGAAAATGCTTGGTAAGGTATATCGAAAGATATACCTTTTTGATTAAAATTAAGTTTATTGTTAATAATTTAAATCGGATAACATATGATGAGAAAGGGAAAGAGGTGTGTAAATGCTTACTCAATTTCATGAAAAAGCACAGAAGATTATTGTTATTGCGGAAAGTATTGCATTTGATTTAGGACATAGTCATGTAGGTAGTGAGCACCTATTGTTATCATTGTTGAAGATTAAGGATTTAGAATTTTGTAAACTTTTAAAGAAATATGATGTAACTGATGAGAAAATACAGGATGATATTATAAGATTGTTTGGAGAAAAAGATATTCAGCCTTTTTATATGGAGTATAGTGAGTCAGTAAAGAAAATATTAGAGGATGCAATTGAGATAGCTAAAAATAAGCAACAGAGTAAAGTTATGGTAAATGATTTAATTGTAGCTTTAATGAAACAGGAAAAAAGTGTAGCAGTAGAGTTATTGAATAAGTATCATGTTGATTTTGAGTTCATAGAAAAGCAATTAGGTGAAGAAAAAGCTGCTTTATATGAATTAGATCAAATTCGTGAATTAGTAAATATGAATAAAAAAGTATTAAAAGAGAAAAGAATAATGATTGGAAGAGATAATGAAATTCAACAATTGTTTTCAATATTGTGTAAAAAAGAAAAAAATAATGCTTTACTAATAGGCAAAGCTGGAGTAGGAAAGACAGCATTAATTGAAAAATTAGCATATTTAATAAATGAGCATAAAGTTCCTATACAACTAGAGCATAAAGTTATCTATGAGTTAAGTCTTTCTTCTTTGGTCGCTGGTACTAAGTATAGAGGTGAATTTGAAGAAAAGTTTAATAAAATACTAGATAAAGTTATAAATGCTAAAGATGCTATTGTGTTTATTGACGAAATTCATAATCTTATTGGTGCAGGTGGTGCAGAAGGAGCAATAGATGCATCTAATATATTGAAACCTTTTATTGCTAGAAAACAATTAACTCTTATTGGAGCTACAACATTAGATGAATATTATCGATATTTTGAAAAAGATCAAGCTATGAATAGACGTTTTGGAGTTATTAAGTTAAATGAAAATAGTGAGGAAGAAACACTAAATATCTTAAAAGGATTAAGAAAACAGTACGAAGATTTTCATTGTATTAAAATCAATGATGCAAGATTAAAAGATATAATAGATTTATCTAAAAGATATTTACCAGCTAGAGTATTTCCTGATAAAGCTTTAGATGTTCTGGATTTATCTTGTGTAAAAGCAGGGTTTAATAATGAGAAAGAATTAACTTTAAAACAAATACAGGATGTTATTGAAGAAATAAGTGGTTTGGTATTAGATGAAAACTTGTCTATAGATAATATTGAGATTAAATTAAATAAAGAAATTATTGGTCAAAAAGAAGCAATACATCAATTATGCAAGTCACTATCAAAAAGACACATAACAGATCAAAGACCAGAAGGTATATATTTATTAATGGGAAGTAGTGGTATTGGAAAGACAGAAACTGTTAAGAAGTTGGCTGAATTATTACGAAGACCATTAGTACGTTTAGATATGTCAGAATATAGTGAGAGTGTGAGTGTTACTAAGCTTATAGGATCTCCACCAGGTTATGTTGGTTATGATCAACAAACTTCTTTGTTTAGTGAATTAGTTTTAAATCCTCATTGTATACTATTATTGGATGAAGTAGAAAAAGCTCATCCACAAGTATTACATTTATTCTTACAAGGTTTTGATGAAGGTGTTATTAAGGATAGTCATCATCGACTGATTCAATTGAGCAATTGTATAGTGATAATGACATCTAATGTTATGGGACAAAATAGTAGTTTAGGATTTAAGAAAAAGAGACTTAATAAAGTACAACTAGAAGATTTTTTTAGTAAAGAATTTCTTAATCGTATTGATGAAACAATTGTATTTAGAACTTTAGATAAAGAAGATTTAAGAGAAATAGCACTAAAGTATGATATAGAAGAACATAAAATCAATGAATTGTTAGATGATTATGATATAAGTTTAGGGGCTAGACTTCTTACTCGAAAAATCAATCAACATGTTTAGACATATTGTTATAATATGTCTTTTTTTGATATAATATGAAGTGTCCATATTGGCTACTGGACTTTTGAAGAGAAGGTGAAAAAATGTATAGTGTAATTGTATTATGTGCAGGTCAAGGAAAGAGAACTGGCTTAAATTATAATAAGATGTTTTTTGAATTTAATGGTAAAACTATTTATGAAATGACATTAAAGAACTTTTTAGAAGATGATAGATGTCAGCAGATAGTTGTTGTATGTAGAGATGATGAAAGAGACGATTTTAAAAAGTTATGTTATAACAGTAAGATAGAGTTTGTATGTGGCGGTAAAGAAAGACAAGATTCTGTTTATAATGGTTTACAGGTTGTTTCTAGTGAATATGTGTTTATTCATGATGGTGCTAGACCTTATTTAAAGATTGAACATATAGATAAATTATTAGAAGAAGTAAGACTTCATAGTGCGTGTTTATTAATGGTGCCTTGTAAAGATACAATTAAAGAAGTAGTTGATGGTAAGGTTGTAAAAACTTTAAGAAGAGAATTATTGATGCAAGCACAAACTCCTCAGGTTTTTGAAACCTCAATAGTAAAAGAAGCATATAAAAGAGGTATAGAAAGTGGATATATGGCTACAGATGATGCACAAATGGTAGAAGTTTTTAGCAATGTAGATGTATATGCGGTTATTGGAGATTATGATAATAAGAAAGTTACAACGCAAGAGGATCTAAGATGAGAAAGAAAAGGGATAATCAAAGTATAAATACTTTGATTATCATAGCTTTGTTATGTCTGGTGGTTTATGTTGTCTTTCCTAAACCACCATTCTCTTTAGACGATTTTGAAAAAAGAGCTGTATGGATAAGTTATCAGGATTTAAATCGATTAGATTATTCTTCTATTAGTGCTTTTGAAGAGTCTTTTGATGAGATATGTAAGAATTCTATAAATAATCATTGTAATACTTTAATTGTTCATGTAAGAGCATTTCAGGATGCTATGTATAAGAGTGATTCTTTTCCTATGTCTAAAGTGATTATGGGACAAGAAGTTGCTTTTGATCCTTTAGATATTATGATTTCAATTGCTCATAAGTATGAATTGAATTTCGAAGCTTGGATTAATCCATATCGTATAAGTTTAAATTCTTATACGTATAATCAGTTTATAAACAATTCTCCTATTCGAAAATGGATAAGAAGTGATCGTATTATTCACTATGGTGAGTATTTATATATTTTAAATCCAGGTAATGAGGAATCAAGAGAGTATATTATTAGTGGTGTTAAAGAAATAGTAGAGAAATATGATGTAGATGGTATTCATTTTGATGATTATTTTTATGTAGATGGAACATATAATAATGTTTCTCAAAAAGAGAGATTAAAAAATGTTAATAAATTGATTAAAGAGACATATAAAACAATTAAAAATATAGATAAAAATATACGTTTTGGTATTAGTCCACAAGGGAATTATGAGAATTGTTTAATTGGTGGAGCAGATGTTGATACTTGGTTAAGTGAGGAAGGGTATATTGATTATTTAATGCCTCAGATTTATTGGAGTAATCAATATGGAGATAAAGGTAAAACGAAGTTATTTAGTAAAAGAGTAAAATTATGGAAATCATTGAAAAGAAATAATAGCGTTGATTTATATATTGGTTTGGCTTTATATCAGTCAGGTAAGAATATTAGTATTGATCAGGGATGGAGTCTATCAAGTGAGAATATAAATGAACAAATAGAGATTTTGTATGATAATGATATTAAAGGATATAGTTTATTTCATTATACTTATTTATTAGAAAATAATGGTATGAATGAGATGGAAAATTTATTTAGAAATCATTATTTTGAATAGATAAAAAGTTGATAAATAGATTGAAATTTGAAAAGTGGTGTGCTATAATATGCGAGCATGTAAAAAATATTTACTTGCCTGTCTATAGAAAATATAGACCATTAAGTCCAAAGGAGGTACAAAAGATGAACAAGTATGAAATTATGTTTATTGTAAAACCTGACGTTGAAGATGAAGCTAGAAATAAAGTTATTGAAGATTTAAAAGCTATCTTAACTGTTGATAACGGAACAGTTGACAACGTTAATGAATGGGGATTACGTGATTTCGCTTATGAAGTGAAAGATTACAAAAAAGGGTATTATGTAGTTGTTGATACTACTACTACTCCAGCTAACATTGCTGAATTTGAACGTAAATCTCGTATCAATGCTAATGTTTTACGTCATTTAACAATTAGAAAATAGGAGGCGAATCTTTATGATGAATCGTGTCGTTTTAGTAGGTAGAATGACAAGGGATCCAGAATTAAGAAGAACAGGTAGTGGTGCTGCAGTAACAACTTTTACTTTAGCATTAAATAGAAACTATCAAAGTAATGATGGACAACAAGCTGATTATATTAACTGTGTTGTTTGGAATAAAATTGCTGAAAATGTAGAAAAATACTGTTCTAAAGGTTCACTTGTAGGAGTGGACGGAAGATTACGTTCTCGAAGTTATGATAATGCTCAAGGGCAAAAAGTTTACGTTGTTGAAGTTGTCTGTGATAGTGTACAGTTCTTAGAAACTAGAGCTGCCAGAGAAAGACAACAACAGATGCAACAACCACAAGTTAGACAAGATGACTTCTATGATATGAAGACTGTTGATTTAGAAAAAGATTTTGATAATTCTTTCAGTTCTTTTGATATCATGGAAGATGATATTCAATTTTAAAAGGAGATAGAATTCTATGGCATTTAAAAGACAAAGAATGGGTAGAAAAAAAGTTTGCTACTTCACTAAGAATAAAATCGAATACATCGATTATAAAGATGTAGAATTATTAAAGAGATTTGTTTCTGCAAACGGAAAAATCATTCCAAGACGTGTAACTGGAACTAGTGCTAAATATCAAAGACAATTAGCAGTAGCTATTAAACGTGCAAGACAAATGGCTTTATTACCATACGTTGGTGAATAGTTAAAATGATGAAAAAACCTCGATAAAATCGAGGTTTTTTTTGTGGAATAGCGTTTTATACGTGATTTATACGTGATTTTGAACGGAGAAGTGCGTATTATTCGTCGTTTTCGTCCTCTAAATTGAGGTCAACTAGATCGGCGACGAACTTCTGACGAGCATGTAATACATCTGTATATGTATCAGCGGTAATATTAATATCACTATGACCAAGATGAGCAGATACAGTCTTTAGATCAACATCATTCATCAGTAATAGTGTTGCATTCGTATGACGCAAGAAGTGAACGGTTATGTATTCATAGTCCGTTCCTTTTTTTATTGAAGCAAGTCTAGATGATACAGTATGACGATTAATGTAATTACCAGTATTACCTGCAAAGACTAGATTATGATCTTCATATACATTACATAAAGCTTTCTTCTTTTCATCCTGATCTTCCTTGACGAGTTTGAGTAAGTTCATAAGTGTATCAGATATATATAAAGTTCTAAAACCATTATCGGTTTTTGGTGGACCAACATAAATATTACCACTAATGATGTTGACAGTTTTATTTACTTTGATTGTTCTTTTCTTAAAATCAACATCATCCCAGGTAAGTGCTAAGGTTTCACCAATTCGCATGCCTGTATAAATCTGAAATTGAAGAACAGCATTGAGTACTGTAAATTCTGTGGTTTTCTTAATTATATCCTTTATTTGATGAAGTTCCAATGGTGGCTTCTTTTCTGTTTTATTCTTTTTAGGACGGATTGCATTTTCACATGGATTTTCTTTAATCCATCCTTGAGATATAGCTACCTGGAAGATACGACTAAGTGTCGAATGAATTGCACGTACATAACTATCCTTATAGTATTGTTTAGGACGAAGTGGTCTGCCTGTTTCTTTATCTTTTATAACAGCGACTTCATTAAGAAATTGAGTAATACGTGCTGTTGTAAAATCTCCAATTTTTATGAATCCTAGATCAGGTATAACTTTATTTTCCATAATCTGAGTAATCAAATCTATTGTAGATTCTCTTAAACGGTTAGGGGCATAGTAATCTTTGTACCAGTGCCATACTTCAATAAGCTGTTTTTCGCTTCCTACATTTTCTTTTCTTTCGAATTGTCTGAGCATTTCAAGTTCCATTTCACGAGCAATGCTTCTAGCTTTTCGGATACTCATATCTTTAGGTGGCTTAAAGGTTTTATATTTTCTGTTTTGGACTTTGTCTCCATGAACATTGAGTTTATAACCATCATTAACAGTAATATCAAATACAATACCTGATTTATTTTTTCTTTCTCTTATTGGCATATTCTTTATCCTCCTCAATTAGGTTTAATAAAAAGTCTTTAAAGTCATCGAGTTTAACTTTATGATCACGTAAAGTTTTAAGTATTTCGATGCTTCTATCATCTAGAAACAGTACTTCTTTTACAAAATCATCATGTGTAGGGAAACAATCTTCACAAAATAGATAATCTAGTGAAACGTTGTATAAACCTGGAAGAAAGTGCAGTACTTTATTTCCTGGATATTCATATCCTGTTTCACAGTTGCCTAAAGATTTTCTTGAAATAAAACCAGATATATCGCAAACATCTTTTTGTGAGTATCCAGCATTTATCCTTGCATACTTTAAACGATTAATAGTGACTTTTCTTTTCATAACTGATCTCCGTATTGCAAGTGAATATAATCATTGATTTTACGATAAATCTTTTCATTTTGGATACTTTCTAGAAGCTGCAAGAAGTATTCGGTTAATCCTAGAACATTTTTGGTATACTCGATGTGATTTTTATAGGGATCCAGTACTAATAAATAGTCTAGTGAAACATCTAAATAGCGATGCATATCAATTAATGTTTCCATCTTTGGATACGTATTTGCTTTTTCATAATTGAGTATAGCTCTACGCTTCAATCCTAGATAATTAGCTAATTGCTCTTGCGTTAAGTTTTTATCCAATCTGCATTTCAAAAATCGATTGGGTAAACGCTTATCTCGATAATAAGTTGCCATAGTAATTCCTCCTTGTTTCAAACAGGTGGCGTGCCTGTTATATGGCAATCTTACAAATTAAAATTTTTAAAATCAAAGGTGCAATTTTTACTGCAATTTTCCTTCTTTGTTATATAGTTCATGTTTATTCGTGAAATTAGTTGAGAGACTTAGCTGGTAATAAAATATCAGTTATCGTCTTTAAAATTAAATATGAAAATTTTTTGAGCGAATGCCTAACTTATGGGTGTTCGCTCTTTTTTTTAGGAGAGTGAACTATATGGAGTATGTATTCAAAGTTGTGGATATATCCCAACTTGATGAATTTCCGAACCATCCATATCAGGTGAGGATAGATGAAGATTTAAGAAATCTTCAAAACAGTATTAGTGAAAGAGGTGTAGATGAACCACTGATAGTAAGAAACATCAATGACCGTTATCAGGTGATATCTGGACATCGAAGAATGAAAGCATGTGAACTTGCTGGTATTCATGATGTACCTATAAGAGTTGTTGATCTTGATGATGATGAAGCTGTCATCATGATGGTTGATAGCAATTTACACAGAAGAAAATTATTAAAGAGTGAGCTAGCATTTGCCTATCGAATGAAGAA
>JAXJVS010000155.1:0-5678 GCA_036308445.1 Bacilli bacterium
AGGTTTCATCTAATACTTTTTGTACCTACTCATTTAATAAATATTACTCCTTTTTTTTCAAAATACAAGTTAAAAAATAGTAAAGAAAATAGCTGATTTTTAAGCAAACAAAAAAAGTAATGAATTATTCATTACTTTTTTCATTATATGTTTTTATTATTTTTTATTCATTTAATAATTTTTTATTTTTTTGGTGTCCTAAACATAATATAAATTGGTACAGCTAATAAAATACTACCGCCAACTATATTACCTAATGTTGAAACTAACATATGTAATGGCAATAGAGCCCAATTGATAGAACTTCCTAATTGTACTATACCCATTGCAAATAATCCCGCATTTGCAATACAGTGATCAAATCCCGGCAATACAAATGCCATAACAAATACCATAATAACAATTAATCTTGCAGTCTGATCTTCAATCTTTATACCAGAATATGCAGCAACACATACAATTAAATTACATAATATACCTTTAATAAATAATTGTACGATATCAAAATTTAATTTTGCTGATATAGCTGTTTCTAAATAAGGTTGTAACACTGCTTCTTGAGCACCACTTAATACAAATAATGCACAAACAAAGGCTATTCCAACAACATTTCCAAAATAACACATTAACCACATTGGAACAATATCTCTAACTTTTAATTCTTTGTTTAAAACTGGAATAACTGTCACAAAACAGTTCCCTGTAAAAAGTTCTGCCCCTAAATAAACTATTGCTACTAAACCAATACCAAATGTCCCAGCTGTCGCTATTTTACCAAGTACTCCATGATTACTAAGCATAGCTCCCAATGTATAAGATAATATACAAGCCATTCCTAAATAAGATCCAGCCATAAATGATCTTACAAAAAATCTTAATGGATCAGTTTTCATTAAATTATATTTAATTTTCCCTAGTTTACTTAAAACTTCTATATCTCTAAACATAAAAAATCTCCCCTCATGCCAATATAATTATATAAGATGACAAATAAAAAGGCAAAGTATTTTTCATATAAATCATTCATTAAATCTTATCTTTACTCATTTAATCCATCTTCTCTTATAATCTATTTATTAGTATTAAAGGAATTTTACTCTATTGATCTGGTTCAGATTCTTTAATCTCATTGTTGATGATTATAATGATGCTTTTCTTACCATATACTTCTTTAACTTTTAACTTTTTCATAAATAGAATATAATATATCTGGAGGTAAATTATGAAACTATTAGCAAGTGATTTTGATAATACATTATTATTCTATGAAGGAATGAAAGAAAAAGATTTAAAAGCAATAAAAGATTTTCAAAAACAAGAACACTTATTTGGTGTATGTACAGGACGTACTTTAGAAGGAATACAACGCGCATCTAAAGACTATGATATCCAATATGATTTCTACATACTTAATACTGGTTCTTTAATATTAGATAAAGATTTAAATATTATTTTTGAAAAGAAAATACCTATGACAACCGCAAAAAAAATTCAATCTCTTGTTGGTGATGATATTCATATGAGTCTTGTTATAGGAACAGATGTATATCATATTGATAAGTATGATATAAGAAACTATCCTGGAGAAAAGATTGAAAGTTTAAATGAGCTTGATTATACACAGATAGATTCTTGTTCATTTCATTATCCTAAAGGACAAATTGAAGATGCTAGAGTTATGATTAATAAAATATTAAAACAATTAGGAAATGAAATATCAGCTTATCAGAATAATGAACATATTGATTGTACTGCTTTAGGGTGTTCTAAAGGAGCGGGAATTGAAATCGTTAAGAAACATTTTAAGTTAAATAATAAAGATGTATATGGTATTGGTGATTCGTTTAATGATTTACCGATGTTTTCTCATGTAGGACATAGTTATACTTTTGACTACTCACCTTTAGAAGTACAAAGGCAGGCAGATTCTATTACCAGTAGTCTTGAAAAGTGTATTTATGAGATTCTAGATTAAGTCTTTTCACAAAAAATATGATTCCATTTACCAAATTAGTAAAATTTAACCAAAAATTTGACTTTTATATATAAAAATGTTATTATTCTCTCAACTATTGAAAAGGAGGACGTCCCATGAAAAACATGACCATCAACATTTATACATCCATAATTTTATGTGTAAAATGTTAATGGGGGATTGTCTTTATGTATATAAGGAAGTCTCATTATCTAATGAGGCTTTTTTTATTCGAAAGGGGTATAAGTCATGAAAATTGGTGTTGTTGGATTAGGAACTGTTGGTTTTGGAGTTGTAGAAATCCTCACTAAAGAAAAAACAAGATTAGAAAAAGAAATTAATGAAGAAGTTACTGTTAAATATGGCTGTAACTTAGAGGAAGTCATCTTACCAGAGGGAATTATTTTCACTAAAGATTATAACGACATTATTAATGATGATGAAATCAATGTTGTTGTTGAATTAATTGGTGGTACAACTATTGCGAAAACTATCATTTTAAAAGCTATTGAAAAAGGAAAACATGTTGTTACTGCAAACAAAGCTTTAATTGCTCATTATGGTAAAGAAATCTTTGAAGCAGCTAGTAAAAATAATGTTAATGTTTTTTATGAAGCTAGTGTTGGTGGTGGTATTCCTGTTGTTGTGCCTGCTAAAGAAAGTATTATTGGTAATAATATTTTAAAGATTGAAGGTATTTTAAATGGAACGACTAACTTTATTCTTACATTAATGGAGAAGGATAATCTTGATTTTGATGAAGCATTAACTATTGCAGATGGGTTAGGTTTTGTAGAAGCAGATGCTTCTTTAGATTTAGATGGTATTGATGCTGCTCATAAAATTTCTATTCTTGCAATGAACGCTTTTAAACAGTTTATTGACTTTGATAAAGTAAAAGCTGATGGTATTAGAAGAGTAACTAAGAAGGATATGGATTTTGCAAAAAAACTTGGTTATAGAATTAAATTAATAGCTCAAGCTAAAAAATTAGATAATAGCATTGGTATCGATGTTTCTCCTACATTAATTAGTTTAAAAGACATGGTCGCTAATGTTAATGAAGCATATAATGTAGTAGAGATTACTTGTGATTATCTTGAAAATGTTATTTTCTATGGTAAAGGTGCCGGCCGTTATGTAACTGCTAGTGCTGTTGTAGGAGATATTATTAAAACTCATAGTCAGGAATTATGGAAACATGATTATACTGGTAATAAAGAGATTACTCCTATAACTTATAGTAAATATTATGTAAGGAGTACTAAAGCTTTAGATATAGATTATGAAACTTATTTCTCTTTTGAAAAAGATCATGTTTATATTACTAATGAAATAGAATATCAATCACTTGTTGATCAATTAGATGAAGATTGTCAGATATTTAAAGTGAGGGGTTAAAATGAAGGTTATTGTTCAAAAGTTTGGTGGAACTTCTACTCGCTCACCTGAAACAAGAGAACAGATGTATAAAAATATGATAAGAGAAGTTGAGAAAGGTAATAAAGTTGTAGCAGTAGTAAGTGCTATGGGAAGATATGATGATCCTTATGCTACTGATACTTTACTTTCTATTGTCAATACTGAGTTTTTAAGTCATGAAGAAATGGATAGACTCACAAGTATTGGTGAAACAATTTCTGCTCTTGTTTGTAAAAGTGAATTAGCTTCTAAAGGTTATAAAGTAGATAGTGTTACTAATGCCGAATTAGGTATTGTTACTGATTCTAATTATTTGAACGCTAAGATTAGAAAAGTTGAAGGCAAGTATATTTTAGATAAATTAAAGGAAGCAGATATAGTTATTTGTCCTGGCTTCCAAGGTTATACAAAAAAAGGTAAAATTACAACCTTAGGTAGAGGTGGTAGTGATTTATCAGCAGTAGCAGTTGGAGTTGCTATTGATGCTAATGAAGTAGAGATTTATAGTGATGTTAATGGTATTTATACTGCTGATCCAAGAATAGTTCCAGATGCTAAGAAACTTAATTATATAAGTTATTCTGAAATGTTAGAGTTATCTAAAAATGGAGCTAAAGTTTTAAATCATCGTTGTGTTCAGCTAGCAGCTAAACATAATATAGTTATTCATGCAAGAAGTTCTTTTGATCAAAGTAGAGGAACTTATGTGTTAGGAGTTGATAAAATCATGAAAGATCATTTAGATCAATTTGTTATTTCTGGTATTACTGGTTCTCAAAATGAAGCACGTATTACTTTAGTTGGGATAGATGCAACAGTTAATGGTGCTGGACTACTATTTGAAAGAATTTCAGATGCTGATGTTAATGTTAATATTTTTTCTCAGACTTTAGTTGGTGGAGGAAAGATGGATATTTCTTTAATTATTAATGATAAAGATGTATCTACGGTTGTAGAAGTTATTAATGATATTAAAGAAATTTTGAAACCTAAGCGTACTATTGTTAGAGGAAATATTGGTAAAGTTGCAATTATCGGTGTTGGTATTAGAGATAACAAAGGAATGTTTAATAAAGTTTACAGCACTTTATTAAATAATGATATAAATGTAGAAATGACATCTTGTTCAGAGATTAATATTTCTTGTTATATTGATAGAGATGATGTTAAGAAAGCACAAGTTTTATTACATGAAGCATTTTTAGGTTAAGGGGGAGAAAAAAATGAAAAAGTATAAAGTTGCGATTGTTGGTGCTACTGGTGCAGTAGGTATGGAAATGTTACGTTGTGTATTTGAATTTAAGTTTCCTTTTGAAAGTATTAAATTATTAGCTTCTGCTAGAAGCGCTGGTAAAGAAATTGAATATGAAGGACATAAGTTCATTGTTGAAGAATTAACTGAAAATTCTTTTGAAGGCGTTGAGGTTGCTTTCTGGAGTGCTGGTGGAAGTATTTCTGAAAAATTTATGCCATATGCTGTTAAAGCTGGATGTGTAAATATTGATAATACATCACATTTTAGAATGGATCCTGAAGTACCATTAGTTGTACCTGAAGTTAATGCCTATGCTTTAAAAGAGCATAAAGGTATTATTGCTAATCCTAACTGTACTACAATTATTATGGCTAGTGCATTAAATAGAATTAATGAAGAATTTGATATTGAAAGAATTGTTGTTTCTACATATCAAGCTGTCTCTGGTGCTGGTGTAGCTGGTATGGAAGAATTATATAGACAATCTAGAGAAATCTTAGATGGACAAGAACCTGTTGCTAAAACTTTACCTTGTGGTAGTGATAAGAAACATTATCCAATTGCATTTAACTGTATACCACAAGTTGATAAATTTGACTTAGATAATCATTTCTCTAAAGAAGAAATGAAAATGGTTAATGAAACTAAGAAAATCTTTAATAAAGATATTAAAGTTAATGCAACTTGTGTACGTGTTCCTGTACTTAGAGGACATAGTGAATCTGTTTATATTGAAACAAAGAAACCAATTGATATTGACAAAGTGTTTGAATTATTAGCTGATTCTCATGGTGTAGATTTATATGATGATATTGAAAATCAAATTTATCCAATGCCTACTACATTCATTGGTGATGAAATGGTACATGTTGGGCGTGTAAGAAAAGATCTAGATAATGATCATGCTTTATCTTTATGGGTAGTATCTGATCAATTAATGAAGGGTGCTGCTTATAATTCTGTAGATATTGGAAACAAAATGATTGAAATGGGATTACTTTAAAAAACATTTATACCCTATAGAAT
>JAXJVS010000156.1:0-9203 GCA_036308445.1 Bacilli bacterium
ATATTTTAATAATGTCAATATTTATTTTATCGAAGAATGAAGAATTTGTTTTATAGCAAAAGTATTTTTAGCATCTCTTTATTTTATAAACTTCATCTACAACAAACACCTTAGCCACTATCAAGCTTTAAGAATTATATACAAAAAGAAGCTGTTAATACAGCTTCTTAATTATGTTGTTTTTTCTTTTTTAAACCTAAAATCATACCAACCAAACTAAATGCCATCATCAATCCAAACATTGTAATAGGTGTAATATCACCAGTTTGTACTACTTTTTCGGTTTGTATTAATTCATTAACATTTTTATCTTTATTTTGTATTTGCTCATTGTCTTTTTCTTGATCAATTGATGGTAATTTATTATCATCATCTGGTGTCACTGAAGGATTAGTTGTTTCGTTGTTTGATATATCTTTATAATCACATGCAAGCTTTCCAATAGTTAAAGCACCACTTGTGACACCATCACAGAAACGATATACTGGGCGTTGTCCATCAACTGTATAATCTGCAGATGCAATCGCAAACCCTTCATTATTTCTTGTTATATCAAGATCTACTGGAGGTAATACATGTAAAATATCTGGAGACTCAGTTCCATTGAATGTTACTTTTGCTGCAAGGTTACCATAACCATCATCAGCTACAACCCAAAGAACATCTTCATATGTATCATAATCAAGTGCCATAGCTCCGCCTAATTTAGAATCAATATCACTGATTAATACAGCTGTTCCATCTGTATTTAAAACAAATCCATATACATGTCCATTATCTTCCAATGCAACAAAGAAAATACCATCAGCTACTGCATTTGAATAATTTGAACTATCAAAAGGAGTATTTGTATTTTGATCTATCAATTGTCCATTCATATCATCGAAGCTAACCCATTCTACTGCCTCAATTCCCATATTAGCTGATACATCAGGTAGATAAGTTGTTAAATTCCATTCTTGCATTGCAGTTAAATTTGTACCCTCTTGATTTGGATCAGCTTTTAAAATAACGTTATAGTTTACCCCTTTATTAGAATTATCTCGTTCTGAAGCAAGATATATATAACCATCACCATCTACAGATATCCCTTCTGTATCAGGTCCTTTATTTGAACCATTAATAAAATTAACTGTTTTGCCATTTTCAAAACCATTAGCAAATGATAATGTACCATCTTCTGCAACATCTAAAATCCAAAACTTACCAGTTCCATTATCAACCGCATATAACTGACCATTATGGAAATCTAGTCCTGAAGAGTCTTCTAAAAAGTTAAGATTAGATTCAATAACTTCATCTTCACCATCCCAAGCTTCAACATCTGGAGTACCTTCAAACTCATTAGCTTTACCTGGTGTTTCTTCTTTTGTGTTTTGATAAGCTATTCCATCAAATCCCCATGTTGGAGAAGTATGTCCACTCCATGTTGTACTTTGAATCAATAATCCATTTTCAAAAATACGAACACTATCATTCTTTCCTAATCCAAAACCTAATTCATCATCTGTGATAACTAGAAAACTATTAGCAGATATAACTGTTCCTTCAGGAATAATATATTCATGTAAATCATCATCATCTTTAATAACTAATCCTGAAATATCTAATGGTTCAGAAGTAGGATTAGCTAATTCAATCCAATCACAACCACCATTTGGATCATTAGATTGAATTTCATTTAAAATTACTGGATTAACAACAACATTTGCTTTACCTTTAGTAGAAGTTTCAAAATCTACAAATTCTCCTGTTCCATCAGGAATTCTAGCATATACCCCATTTGCATGAGTGTTCCATGAATATGAATCAACCACTGCTCCATCTTTATTGTAGATAGTAACAGAATCTGCTTTACCTAACCCAAATGTAAAGTGTGTATTTGAATCAAAAACATAAAATTCTCCTGGTTTAAGAACTGTACCTTCAGCCACTGGTATAATATCATTAATATGACCAGTAGGATCATTATCATAAAGATACCAGCCAGAAATATCTACATCAGCTGTTCCAGCATTGTAGACTTCTACCCAATCAGTATCACCGCCGTTAGATTCTACTTCATTAATAACAATACTTGGTGCATACCATCTATTTTGAACGCCTGGTGTTTCAGGCATTAATACAAATGATCCAGTTCCATCAGGATATCTTCCCCAAGATGCTGATTCATCACCATTAACATTAGCATGCTCGCTCCATGAATGAGAATCTAGTAGAATTCCTTGATTATCATATAAACGAATAGAATCTCCACTTCCGATTCCTATCGCTTCATCAAATACTCCTTCAACATAAGTATCAGTACTATCATCAAAAACCAATCCTGTAGTGTCAGCTTTTACAAGCAATAAACTCCCTGCTTTGATTTGTGTACCGCTATTAAATCGCCAGCGATGATCATCTGAATTATCTCGAATTTCATACTCAGATAAATCAATAGCTGTATTACCAATATTCATAATTTCTACCCAATCATCAGGAGAAGAATTCACTTCATTGATAACTAATTGGCTTTTTGTAGTGTTATCCTCCTCTTCACTATCACTAATAGTATTAACTGCTCCTTTTGTAGGTGCTTGATCAACAAATTCTCCAGTTGATGTACGAGAGTATGTACCAGCAGCATGACCAGACCATGAATAAGTATCTACCTGTTCACCATTTGCATTATACAAAGTAACTGTATCTCCTGTTCCTAAACCAAAATCAAAGTTAACAGTTTCTTCTAAAACAAGAACTTCGCCTGCCTTTAAAGTTGTATTTTCAATCAACGGATATGTTGATGATTCATCAACACGTTCTTTTCCCTTATCATCTGTAATATACCATCCACTAATATCAATATCAGTATCACTTATATTGATAATTTCAACCCAGTCATTTCCTCCACTAGCATCACTAGATTCAACTTCATTAATTAAAATTGATGAACTTTCTGATGCATGACTTACCTGAATAGAAGGTAATATCATTGAGAAAGCTGTCATTGTTAATAATAAACTCTTTTTCTTACAATTAACCATAAATATCCCCCTTAATATGTGATAATTATAGCAAAGCACATGTAATGTATCTTTCAAATAAAGGTTAGTTTTAGTAAACTCAATACTTGCGACTTACTTTCTTAATATAAACTATCCTAGAAAATGGCATAAGTAAAAAATTATAAATTTATTAAACTAAATTTTTGATTATATACAAAACAATCCTATATATCGATATTCCCATACATAATTTGAAAATAACTTCAAATTGATTTGAATCATGGTATAATACTCTCATTAAAGGAGAATTGATTATGATTAAGATGATTGCTAGTGACCTAGATGGTACATTATTTAAAGAGGATAAAACATTTAGTGAAGAATTTTATGATATATTTAATAAATTAAAAGAGAAAGATATTAAATTTGTAATAGCTACTGGTAATCAATATGACTTAGTAAGAGATAAGTTTGATAGAATCAAAGATGATATTATCTATCTAATAGAAAATGGCAATAAGATTATTTATAAAAATGAAATATTGCATATGACTGTATTAAATGATGAAGATAGAACTCTTATTTTAGATATTCTATCAGAATTTAATGAATTAATGATTGTATTTTGTGGTAATAAGCATTCTTATATTCATAAAAGATTCAAAGATAAAGAAGACTTTATAAAGATTTTTTTACATAATTATGTATTTGTAGATGATTTAAGAAACATAGATGATGAAATTATGAAATATTCAGTTGCTGATTTTGATGAAAATCCGTCAAAATACGTAGAACTTATCAAACATAAATTACCAAATCATATCCAAGCAGTTACAACTGGTCATACTTGGTTTGATATTTTTTATAAAAGTGTGAATAAAGGCACAGGTATGAAATTTCTACAAAACTATTTTAATATTGATAAAAGCGAATGTATGGCATTTGGTGATCAAATGAATGATTATTATTTATTACTTAGCTGTGAAGAATCATATGCTATGAGCAATGGTAAAGATGAATTGAAAGCTATTGCGAAATATATCGCAAAATCAAATGAAGAAGATGGCGTTATAGAAGTCATTAGAGAA
Organism: Bacilli bacterium; assembly: GCA_036308445.1. GTDB lineage: Bacteria > Bacillota_I > Bacilli_A > Erysipelotrichales > Coprobacillaceae > MGBC113645. Next base: position 4,076 of record JAXJVS010000156.1, read on the forward strand.
CTTATTTAATGTATTATACTTACATTATTCAATGTAAAGATTCTAGCTTTTATACTGGAATCACTACTAATATTGATAGAAGAATAACTGAACATAAAAATAAAACTAAGAGATGTGCTAAATATACATATACTCATGATATAGATAAGTTAGTCGCTTTATGGCAAAGTGAAAATAGATCTACGGCTTCAAAACTAGAATATCAAATTAAAAAATTAAATAAAAAAGATAAAATCAAATTGATTAAAGAAAATCAATTTGATTTATTACCTATGCTTGATAAAACATCATATAAAAGAATAACAGACTATTCAAATGAATAGTCTTGTTATAGTATAGAATCTGCTTTTTGTTTTAATTGTTCAAATCTATATTTTAAATTAGAGAAATCACCATCATTCATATTTTCTACATCTGCTTTTTTGATTTCTTTTTTAAAGATGTGTATTTCTTTCTTTAAATCATTAATAGTATTTTTATCTAATGTTTTCTTTTCGTCTTTTAACTGATTTTCTAGATTATAGATAGTTCCTTCCATTTCATTTTTAAAATCAATTCTTTCTTTACGTTTTTGATCTTCTTTTTCAAATTCTTTAGCTTCTCTAATAGCTTTATCAATCTCTTCTTGAGATAAACCATTATGATTAGTAATCTCAATAGATTGCTGATTCCCTGTAGCTTTATCTACAGCCGATACATGTAATATACCATCAGCATTAATATCAAAAGTCACTTCAATCTGAGGCTGCTTAGATAAAGAACGTTTAATTCCTTTTAATCTAAACTTACCTAAACTTTTATTATCTCTAGCAAGAGGTCTTTCACCTTGTAACACATTAATTTCTACAGTTTTTTGTAATGGTGACGCTGTTGTAAAGATTTGAGAAACTTTCGTAGGAATTGTCGTATTTCTTTCAATTAAACGTGTTGCATTACCACCAACTGTTTCAACTGATAACGATAAAGGAGTCACGTCCAACAATAGGATGTCATGATTTCCAAAAATAGTTACATCACCACTTAATTTTCCTCCTTGAATTGCTGCACCAATAGCTACGCATTCATCAGGATTTAAATTTTTACTAGGCATCTTACCAGTTAAAGCTTGTACTTTACTTGCAACTGCTGGAATTCTAGTAGAACCACCAACTAATAATATTTTATCCAAATCCCCTGCAGTTATATGAGCATCCATTAAAGCATTTTGTACAGGAATAGCTGTTCTATCAATTAAATCATTAACTAATGAATTGAATTTTGCTCTTGTAATAGATAATTCTAAGTTTATTGGTCCATTTTTATCCTGAAACAAGAATGGTATAGAGATTAAATAGCTTTCTGATGATGATAAAGCAATTTTAGCTTTTTCACTTTCATCTTTTATTCTTTGCATTGCAACTGCATCTTTGATTGGATTGATTTTTAATTCTTTTTTACAGTAATCAACAACATAATTTGTTATTCTTTCATTAAAATCATCTCCACCTAAATGATTATCACCAGAAGTAGATAAAACTTCAATCATTCCATCACTAATTTCAATAATAGAAACATCAAAAGTTCCTCCACCTAAATCATAAACCATAATTTTAGCATTTACTGTACTATCTAAACCATAAGCTAAAGCAGCTGCTGTAGGTTCATTAATAATTCTTAATACATTAAACCCAGCAATAGTTCCTGCATCTTTAGTTGCCTGTCTTTGAGTATCATCAAAGTAAGCAGGTACAGTGATAACTGCATCTTTAACTTCTACTCCTAAATAATCACTAGCATCTTTCTTTATCTTTTGTAATATCATAGCTGAAATTTCTTCAGGTCTATATTTCTTATTTCCCAAAGATACTTTAATATTATTACCCATTTCTCTTTTAATTGAAGAAATCGTATTTTGTGGATTCATTATTGCCTGTCTTTTCGCTTTTTCCCCAACTAATCTTTCACCGTTTTTAGTAAGTGAAACAACGCTCGGTGTTGTTTTATTACCCTCAGTGTTATGTATAACTTTTGTATGTCCTGCTTCCATAACTGCAACACAACTATTGGTTGTTCCTAAATCTATACCTAAAACATAACTCATTGTATATACCTCCTAACAACATATCATACGGCCACCACAGCATAAATTACACATCATATTTAACATCATTAGTTTACAACAATAATCCCCTACATCAAATTGTTGTGAACCATAAGATTGTTGCTGTTGTCGATATTGTGTATTACCCATTTGTAATTGTCTTAATAACATCTGATATTGCATATTCATTGGATTCATTCTTACTGCCATTTGAATATGTTCTAATGCTACAATATCATTTCCTAAACGACTATTAACAACTGCACTTAAATAATACCATTCATCAGTTCTATTAGGATATTGGTTTAATAAATTTAATGCTCTTTGCAAATCATTGCTATTAATAGCATTAATTATATCATTCCATGAGCCTTGATTTGAATATCCACCATATTGTGAATATCCACCAGTGTTATATGACTGACTTGTTGTTTTACCTCTTTTTTCATCCATAATCTGCTGATATGCAGTTTGAACTTGTTTAAATTTTTCTGTTAATACTTCTTTATTTGGATTATTAATATTGGAATCAGGATGATATTGTTTACTTAATTTACGATAAGCTTTTTTAATTTCATCTTCACTCGCATCTCTACTAACCCCTAATACACTATACGGATCCATTATTTATCCCCTCTTTTCTTATGAACAATATGATACCTTGTCCATATACCAGAATATAAAATATTTTTCAATAAATCATAATTATCGATGATTGGTAATCTTTCAAACTCTTCGCAAGCTCTTGTTATAAGCATAGAAAGAATTCCTTCTATCCATTCCTCAAAATTATCTTCAACTTTCTTTACTTTTAAAATATTAAAAGAATTATGTTTAATATCATTTTCTATATCTTCATAAGCATCCATAATATAAATAAATTTCCCTAAATAAAAACCTAACTGATACAACGTCTCTTTCCATTCATTATTTTCATAAGAAATAATCTCTGCCATCATTTTTCCTGATTGATTAGCTATTTCATCAATACTATCAGTATTATTCTTCTCTAACTTTGATGATTCATTCAAACACTCTTCAATTTTATCAACCAAACTAGGATACTTGTCTTTTACTTTTTTATAAGCACCTTTAAGCACTACTTTAAAACATCCAGCACTCTTTTTATGTTCATCTTCATAATCATCTTTACACTTAAAATAAGATAAAACAATACTCATATCCGCACCAAAATCAACATACTGATCACTTATCTCTTTATGTTTAGATAAAGGATGTAAAATACATCTACATTCTTTCATATTCGAATCATCAAAACTTAAACTACTCAACAATAAAGAAACGAAAGTTATATCATAATTTAATGTTAATCTATCAATATGACCATACTGTCTTTTTAAACTCTTACAAATACCACAATAATATCCCTGATAAACATCAAACTCTCTTATTTTTAATTCTGGTTTATTTGCAATGACATAACCAAACATAACTAACTCCTTCTATCAAAACTTGCATGACATCTTGGGCAAGTTATTGTAATTTTCCCTCTTTTTTTAGGAACTCTGCAGATTTGTCCACAACCCGGGCAAACAAAATATTTATATTCTCTATCTTTTATATTTTTTTTCAATACTTTAAATCTCTGTTTAACCGGCTGATAATAACGATAGAAAACTCTATTTTCATTTATTCTTCTACTTGTATTTCTAGATAATGATCTAAATAATGCATATATAATACAAGCGTTCGCTAATATCATAAAAAATGAATTCCTAAATATCAATGTTAATACATAAAAGACTAAATACATTATCAATAAGAAATAATTCAAAGAATCATTTCCATATCTCCCATAAAAAAACTTCATTATTTTCTCTTTCATACTATTCCTGTTATGAAGTGACCATTATCAAGACAAAATAAACAATTCATAAAAAAATATATTCAATTTTTTTACTTATCTGTCTATTAAATAATCCTTCATAATCTCCTTTCTTTAAAATTTTTCATTCTACAGAATTTATTAATAACTGATTATGTTTCATCAGATATTTCCTGTTTCCATTCCCATACAAAACAAGTCAATTCTCTTGCTACTGCTGTTATTACAACATTTCTATTTTTATTCCTATTAATCATGTGGTGATATTTCTTCTATAATCTTAATACTGCCTTATCTACATAATCAATGACCTTTACATCTTGTCCTATTTGTCTTGCCTTTACACGTTTGCTTTTTAGACCTACTATTTCTTTGACTAAAGCCTGCGCTCATTCAACTAACGTAGTTCTAACTGTAGAATTACCTTGTTTTGTTATGCTTGTATGATTGTTCTTGTCACCACTTGAACTCTCTCTAGGTGTAAATCCAAAATAGCAGCAAAAGCCTTAGTATTTGGGAAACGGTCATAATCAAATAATTATACGTGTATAGTCATGGCAGCAGTTGTATCCATTCCTTTAAAAGTGCGTATCTGTGTACTTTTTCTTTGTATGGTTCTTCCTGAGATAATTCTTCTAATCTATGTTGGCATCTTTCGATTTTCTCAGTTAATGATTCAAAATTTGAGATGTATTCATCTTGGATTTCCAACTCCTTCAGCCATTTCAGATGACTGATATCCATCAGGATTTGCCTGGATATTGATATCCCAGCGGCAATAAAAATGCATTGACATGTTGTTTTATTTTTTCAATTCATCTTTAAAATCATGAAGCATACGAATGTATTCTTTGACTTCAACATCGTGATCATCAGGAACATATACACTTTTATATGTATCATTCGAAAGATTTGTAACAATATTTCTTGCATCTAATCATTTTTTTAGCGGATTTTTGCATCGTATTCGGTTCTAAAGTATCATACTTAATACCATTAGCTTTAAGTTCATTGTAAAGAGAATAACCTAAGCATCCTGCTTCATAATCACTTCGCCTTCAACTTTAGATTTGATATTCTCGATATACTTAATAACTAACTTCACATCAACTGCAATTCTTATTTCTCCAATTACTTCTCCTGTCTTTCCATGAAATACACATAAATTATACTTTTCATTGTGATCTCCTATTGTCGTTATG
>JAXJVS010000157.1:0-2002 GCA_036308445.1 Bacilli bacterium
AAGATAACTGATGTTATCTTTTTTTTATTTTAGAGATTTTGTTGTAAATAATAATTTTAAATATATCAGTGATTTTTTGTGATACATTTATATGAAATATGGGTATATAGATAGAAAATATAATCATTTGGATAGCTGATATAATAAAAACGAAAAATTCGATAATTTTAGTTATTTTATGCAGTCATGATTTATTTGAGATGTAAATAAATTGAAAAAATCGATAAAATTCATTGATTATAATGTGTACTAATAGTATATTATAAGATGTAAAGAATAAGATGAGGAGCTGATTTTTATGTTGATTATGTTTAGGATGAAAAATTTTGCATCTTTTAAAGATGAGGTTGTTTTAGATCTTAGAGCTGTGAGTTATAAAGATATGAAAAATCATGTTATACAGTTAAAAAATAATAAAGTTGTAAAAACATTAGCGATATATGGAAAAAATGCTAGTGGAAAATCTAATTTAATAAGTGCACTTTATTTTTTTAAGAGTTTTATTCTAAATCAATTTTTTGAAGAGATAATGAGAGATGAAGAAGTAGAAAAACAAGAAAGAATACCTAATATTCGCCGAACTCCTTTTCAATTGAATGAAAAGATTGATGATGAGTCAGAATTTGAAATTATATTTAATTACAAGAATACAACTTACCAATATGGTTTTGCTTTGCAAGATCATGAAGGAGAATCTAATTATATAATTAAAAGTGAATGGCTTTTAGTAGATAATAAAGAAGTGTTTGAACGCGAAGAAAATAAACTTACATATAATAAAAATTTTGATAAAGAATTGAATAATATAAATAAAATTAGAAAAGATAGGTTATATATAGGTGCATTGGACTACTTTGCTACTGAGAATGTCAAAAATATAGTCGATAATATTAAAGAATATTTAAAATATAATTTTGATGTACATTTTGAATTAATTATTGAATCTAGTATAAAAGGCGTGGTTTCTGGAATGAGTTATTCAAAACGTCTAGTAGAAGATGAAGAATTTAAAAAAACAATAGAAAAATTTTTGAAAGTAGCTGATGTTGGGATTTCTGGTTTAGATATAGAACCTATAGAAGAAGAAAAAACACAAGGAAATAGAAAGTATACAATTAAAGCACTCCATGATGTATATGATGATTTGGGAAATGTTGTAAGAAAAGAGCCTTTTGATATGAGATTGGAATCCTCTGGTACAATAAGATATTTTTCATTCATACAATATATCTTAAACATGATGGATAATGGTGGAGTATTTATAGTTGATGAGATTTCAGCACGCTTACACCCTATTTTAACTAAATTTATTATTGATTTATATCAAAGCGGAAAAAACACAAATGCCCAGCTTATCTTTACAACTCATGATTTATCATTAATGAATAGAAAACAATTTAGAAGAGATGAAATTGCTTTTGTAGATAAAAATAGAAGAGGTGAATCATCTATATATACTTTGGCAGATATAAAAGCTCGTTCTGATGCTACTTTTTCTAAAGATTATTTATATGGAAAGTATGGTGCAATTCCAGTGATTCGTGAAGAGGCAGATGATTATGGGATTGGTGGTGAACAAATTTGGGAAGATTAGTAAACAAAGAAAGAAAAATAACTAGCCCAAAACCCGAAAACGCAGGTCGTTTGCTTATATTTTGTGAAGGAGCTACAGAGTTTAATTATTTAAGCTATTTTAAAGCATATTTGGAACATAATTTAAAAGTTCAATATTCCAATATTGTTTTAGAACCTATTAATACTACAGGAAATGCTATGCATGTTTATAACTACGCAGAAGAATTCTTATCTCAGGAATCGAATAGAAGAAAATATGATTTATATGAGAAACATCTTGTTTTTGATTGTGATGCTCCAGATAACATTGAAGAAGTTTTAAGTTTGATGCAATCTTCTCAAAACGAGTATATTATAAATTATTCTTATTTGTTGTTTGAAACATGGTTGCTTATGCATTTTATAATTCTTGAACCACCAGTGAGAT
>JAXJVS010000158.1:0-15193 GCA_036308445.1 Bacilli bacterium
AACAATAATAGCTAGAATAACTGATACTAATCCATATACAATTTTAAATGAAGATGTAGAATCTTCTTCAAAGATTCCCAATGAACCCAAATAAGAAGAATTATAACTTAAATTAACCTGTATATCTGTTTTATTATAAAATTTATCTTGTAAATTTTGAGCATGAGTAAAGATATTATTAGATAACTCTTTATCTTCTATAGTAATTGTATAATATTCCCCATTATTCAAATCTACATATGATAAAGCATTGAACATCCTATCATAAGAAGTTGTCTTACTTTCATCAATAAAACCTACAATTTCAAATTGACTATTACCACCATCTACTTTCTTCAATCTTATTTTATCACCAATATCTAAATCTTCTAAATATTGTTCACTTAATACTATTTCATTACTGTTGGTAGGAAGTTCTCCTTCTGTCAGTAATTCTTTTACATTTCTTTTCTCATAAAAAGTAGAATCTCCTTTTTTTAAAGAAATATAATTTTGACTTTTCTGATCAATATAATCATTTGTATTTGTATAATAATAATCTTTTATTTGTGTATCTTCTTCTATCATTTTAAAGAAGTCTTTATTATCAGTTATAAAACGATAATGATAAGAACCATTACTTATAATAACTGTATCTCGATAATAATTCATAATAGAATTTAATGATATACCTACTGCATTAATCATTGTAATAGATAAAGCTATACTTAAAATAGTAAAGATAGTTCTTTTCTTATTTTCTTTAAGATATCTTAAAGTTAATTTATTTATAATCTTCATTATCTTATAACCTCATCTTTTTTAATCTTACCATCCTCTATCACAACAATTCTATCAGCCTGCATTGCGATTCTTTCATCATGAGTAATAATAATTAATGTTTGATTATATTTCTTTTGAGTTAATTTTAATAAATCTATAACTTCTTTACTATTTTGTGAATCTAAATTTCCTGTTGGTTCATCTGCTAATATAACAGAAGGATTATTCATTAATGCTCTACCTATTGATACTCTTTGTTGTTGTCCACCAGATAATTCTTTAGGCAAATGTTGACTTCTGCCATGAAGCATCAATAAGTTTAATATTTCATGATATCTTTCATAATCCACTTTACGATTATCTAGTAATACTGGTAACGTCATATTTTCTTCTACTGTTAACATTGGTATTAAATTGTAGAACTGATATATTAATCCTACTTCTCTTCTTCTAAAGATTGCAAGATTCTCTTCACTTTGTTTATAAACATTAACACCGTTGACATAGACTTCACCACTGGTAGGTTTATCTACTCCACCTATAAGATGTAGTAAAGTTGATTTACCACTCCCAGAAGGTCCAATAATTGCAATAAATTCACCTTGTTCTACTTCAAATGAAACATTATCCAAGGCAATAACCTGATTATCACCTTTTCCATATATTTTTGTTAGATTTTTAATTTCTAATAAAGCCATACTATAACCTCACTTTCATCTTATAGTATAATGTCAACTCATGACAATCTAGTGACTCATATATGACAATTTTGTCATATAAAAAGTTTACACCACTTCTTTATAGAAGTGAATTGTAAACTTTGCTCCAGGATATATATTTTCTACCATAATTGTACCATTCTGGTTTTCTATAATCTTCTTAGATAATGCTAGTCCTATACCTATACTATCTTTTTTAGAATTTTTTCCCTTATAAAATCTTTCAAATAAATGTGGTAAATCTTCTTGATCTATACCTTTTCCATTATCTTCTATAATGATTTCATCATATATAAGATTAGTGTTGATTGTTATTATAAGTTTTCCTTTCACATCTATTTGTTCTATACAGTTTTTTACAATATTAGATATGGCTTCTAATGTCCATTGTTTATCTATGAGTAAATAAGCCTCTTTACTATAATCACATATTAATTCTATATCTTTTAAATCTATTAAGATTTCAAATGGTTCTAATAATTGAGTTATAAACTCCTGGCATTTGATTTCTTCTGGTATAAATTCTATCGATTTTGTATCTATTTGTGCTAATTTTAATAATGATTTAATTAACCACTCTATTTTATCTAATAATCTTATTTCTTCTTTTAATAATTCGTTTCGTTCTTTTATTGGTAGTTCTTTATCTTTTAATCGTTCTACAATTAAGTTTAATGATGTTAGTGGTGTTTTCATCTGATGAGATACATCTTCTAATGATTCTTTTAATAAATATCTTTCTTGTTTTAATATTTGATTTTGTTCACTTAATCTAAGTACTAACTTCTGTATCTCATTCTCTAATATATATAATGATCCTTCCTTATAATCTTTAATATATAACTGATGACGATGATAAAGTATGTCATCTATCTTCTTAATAATTACCTCTAAATGATTATCTAGCTTTCTTTTCTCTATATACTGATAAATCTTAAAACAGAGAGTCATACATACTACCAACATACCAGCATATATATCAATCATAAAACCTATAAACACAAATAACGATAATAATATATTAATTACCAAGTTTATAACCTAATCCTCTCATAGTTTTAATAATTATAGGATTTTGTGGATCATCTTCTATCTTATTTCTAATTCTTCTTATATATACACTTAAAGTATTATCATTTACATCTTCTCTAGATATATTCCATATCTCTTCTAATAACATATCTCTAGTCATAATTCTTCCTTGATTATAGAAAAATATTAATAATAATTTATATTCTAATGCTGATAAGTATATTTCTTGATTATCTTTTAATACTTTTCCACTGGTTACATTAACACTTATATTTTTATAACTATATATTGTTTCATTGACTTTATTGTTTCTTATTACTTTTTCTATTCTTGTAAGTAATACTCTAGGCTTAAATGGTTTAGGTATATAATCATCAGCTCCCATAGATAAACCTGTAACTTCACTAAATTCATCATTACTGGCAGTTAAGAATATAATAGGAATATTTTTATAACTCTTTATCTCATTATATAATGCAAAACCATGACCTTGCTTAAGACTTAAATCTAATAATGCTATGTCTATACTATTATTTTCTATAATATCCATAGCTTGATTTTGTCCATCAGCATGATAAACAATATAATTTTCTTGTTTTAAAATAGATGTTAAATGTTTAACTATAGATTCATCATCTTCAACTAATAATAATTTAATCATAATATCACCAATATTATTATACTATATAAATATGACTTTGTAGTGACCTAAAGATGACAAAAATGTAAGAAAAGAACCACAAGGTTCTTTTCTATTGCTCTAATTCTTCTTATTTTTCACACTTTGTGATTAATCTAGCTGATAAAGGAGAATACTCCCCACTAATAAAATAACTATACTGTCCTACTTCTTTAACATATTTTACCTTCTCTACTGCAAGAGTATGTATAAATAATTATTCAACAGCTTTTCATAAGTGTTTATATGCTATCTTCTTCAAGCCTATCTCTAGCAATTTTATACCATAGACAACAAAAAAGAAAGTCATCTGCATCTACTCCTTTTTTCATAGACTTAATCCTTAGCTAAAACGTTACCATTCATATACTTTCATAAAATCATTCCATGTATGTTATTCATTTTTATAAAAAAGAAATCCTTATGACTTATCAATATTCTATTAACTTTCATATTGACACTCTTTATGTTATAATTGATTCATAAAAAAATCTTAAAGAAAGGAACAATTCTTCAATGGCAATAATAAAACACCGTCTATTTGGTAAAAAAGAAAAAGAGTATAATCCCTATCCTGAGGGAGAACCTATCATTAAAGTGAGAAGAATTATCAAGCCAGGAAATGTTAATACTTTATCAGCATTAATAGGCGCTACAAAAGCTCTAGCAGCTGGAGACTTTGAAAAAGCAGAAAAATATTGTAATAATGCTTTAATGTATGAAGGAGATCTTCCTCAAGCGTATTTAGGAAAATTAATGGTAGAATTGAAATTAAAAACTGAAGATGAATTTTATACATTAACAAAACCTTTTGATTATAGTGAAAATTATAAGAAAATCATGAAATTAGAAGATAAGATTTTAGCGAAAGAATTGAAAAATGTAAATAATTATATTAAAAAGAACAAAAAATAACCATCAGGGGATATCCTTAATGGTTATTTTCATCAAAATTGTTTTTACTCATATTCTTGTTTTAATATTAAACTTAAATATAATAATTATTTTATTATAAATAATTTTTATAATCTTCATAGTTCTTCTTCAATAGTTTTGGTGTTTCTAAATGATATGGACACTTCTTCATACAAGCACCACAATTAATACAGCTATCAATCTTAGCCATCTTTTCTTGCCATGCAGATGATAACCATCCTGCAGAAGGTGAACGTCTTAACATCAATGACATTCTAGCAGCATTATTGATTTCTATTCCCATAGGACAAGGCATACAATAGCCACATCCCCTACAAAATTCTCCTGATAATTCTTTTCTTTCTTCTTCTATTAGTTTATTCATTTCTTCTGTTAATATAGGTGGATTATCTTGATAAGATAAAAATTCATCTAATTCACTCTCTTTTTGCATTCCCCATATTGGTAATGCATTCTTAAATGTAGATAAATAAGCATAAGCAACATCACTTCTAGTAATCAAACCTCCAGACATAGCTTTCATACAAATAAATCCTACATTCTTTTCTTCACATAGTTTAACTAACTCTTCTTCTAGTGAACTAGCTAGATAACTAAATGGAAATTGTAAAGTATCATATAACCCTGATTCTACTGCTTCTTTCGCAACATTTAATCGATGATTTGTCATTCCTATATATTTAATCTTTCCTTGTCCTTTAGCTTCTAACATAGCTTCATATAAGCCACTACCATCATTAGGTTTAGGACAAAATGATGGATTATGAAATTGATATATATCAATATAATCTGTTTTTAAGGTCTTTAAGCTTGTTTCTAAATCTTTCCAGAATCCTTCTACAGTTGTAGCCATTGTTTTAGTCGCAATATAAATATTCTCCCTCACATCACTTAAAGCTTCACCAATCTTTGCTTCACTATCACTATAAGCTCTAGCAGAATCAAAGAACTGTATACCTTGATTATATGCTTTTCTTAATATTATTACAGCACTATCCATACCTACTCTTTGTATCGGCAGTGCTCCAAAACCATTCTTATTAACTATTATGCCAGTTCTACCTAACTTAACCTTCTCCATTAACCTCACCTCTTTACTATTATAAACCTTAGAGTTCACTTGAGGTCAAGAAAAAAAGACAATGATAAGTCATTGTCTTATTTCCAAAAATAGGCTTTTCCACTACCCATTTTAATAATCTTAAATTTAGTGTTATTAGATGTTCCACCACTAAAATATGATTTCCCACCATTTTCACTACCTTTAAAAATATCTATCTTCTTACCTTTAATAGCACCACCACGATCTACGACAATCGCTTTAATCTTACTTGGTAAGTTTAAATTATGATTGCTGATTTCAATAACAGTTCCAAATGGAATTGATCTATCAGCTGCAATACAATAATATTTTTCACCTTTATATGTTAAAAATGGGGAATTCGTATTGTTAACACCTGTCTTAGCAGATAACTTTAATCCTGATGAAGAGTTACCTCCACATCCACTACAGTCACCACCATAAGTTGTTAATCTACCAGTAAATGTTGTTCCTGTTTGAATAACATCACTTCTAATAATTTTATTCACAGGTTCTTCAATGATTTTTGAATCAATTACTTTTTTAGTTAATTCTTTCCCATTTGCATAAGTAATTAAATATGTTTTTTCTATCTTACCATCTTGACCTTCTTGAACAACGGTACTGCCCCATGTTCCAGCACCTTCTTTTACTGTTTTATATGCTAATTTTTCTACTTTTGTTACTGTTTTAGTAGTAACACGAGTAATTTTGATATAGTCGTTTTCTTCAACGACTTTATCTATATCTAAATTGACAGTATCTTTTGAATCTAATTCAACTTCTAATTCATTTAAAACATTTCCTACAGTATCTTGTTTTACAAGATATTCTTTCTTTTCATCCAATCCATCTTTAAATTGAATATTTACAGTTGGAATAAAATTCTCAACCATTTCAACTGCACTAGTTGTCACTGTCGCAAACATAATAACCACATAAATACATGCGACGATAATCATTCCTTTAGTACGGCTATTCGCCGAGACAATAACCTCTTTTGCTTTTGATAACATTTTTAATTTCCTCCTTATTTAATCCCAAACACTTCTTTGGCATTAAATGTTGTGATTCTAGCAACGTCTTCTACGTCCATTTCTTTTAGCTGAGCTATTTCCTGGGCAATATACACAACATTTGCTGGCTCATTCAACTTTCCTCTAAATGGGTGAGGTGTTAAATAAGGACAGTCTGTTTCGATCAACAAATGATCTATACCAATTGCTTTCGCAACCTCCTTTGGTACTTTTGCATTCTTAAATGTCACTGGACCAGCTAAAGATATCTTAAATCCTATTTCAATATATCTTCTAGCCATTTCAACAGATCCACTATAACAATGCATAATGCCATAATGTGCTGCATCTCTTAAGATGTTATAAGTATCCTCATAAGCATCTCTAGCATGAATAACAATTGGTTTATTATATCTTTTAGCTATTTCTATTTGTTTGATAAACACATCTTTTTGTTTATCAGAAGGAACATCTTTCCAATAATAATCTAAACCAATTTCCCCTAATGCAACAACTTTTGGGTCTTGTAATAATGTTTCAATTTCCTTTAAATCTTCATCTGTAGTATCTAAACAATCATTAGGACTAATCCCCACAGTTGCATAGATAAAAGGATATTCATGCGCAATCTGTACAGCTTTTCTAGAAGACTCTAAATTATACCCAGCAACAACAATATGAGAAACATTATTTTGTAATGCTCTTTCTATATATATGTTTCTTTGTTCAAATAATTCTGTACTATTTAAATGCGTATGTGTATTGAAATACATATCTATCACCCGGGTGCATAATAACAAACTTTTTTATTTTTGTCAAATTTCTAAACGGTTTTTTTACATATTTTTCAAAATTTATTGCATATTTCCACACTTTTTTTATATTAACACCGTATTTATTTGTTTAAATAACAAATTTTTATCATAAGAAGTACACATTTATTACATATTGTCATACTCATATAAGATAACAAAAGTATTGCCTAAAGATGTAAAAATATACATAAACTGTAGCATAACTTGAGAGAACTTCATTCACTCCTGATTGTAGTCTATAGTAAAAAGGTAAGTATCTTGTGTCCTTTGACACTAAAAGATACTTACCTCCTTAACAATCATTTTCGTATACTTCACTTTAGATATTATTTATACTCTGAAAAAAATGCACAAGAAATTGCAGTAAATAATCCTAATATTATCCATGGTAAAGCAGCACTCATAAATTCATTAATCATATTATTTGCCTAACCTCTTCTTATAATCTACATACTTAATAGCAAAATTAATAAATATCACTAAATAAATAATAATTAATACCATAAACATATAGAATATAATATTATTTAGACTAAATTGAGCAATAGTTTGAGGTATAAGAATACAGAAAAATATTACTATTAAAGGAATTAATCTTCCCTTAAAAACACGATTCATCATCTCTAAACGAGAATCATCATCACAAAATATACTTTCATTCTCTTTCATTTCACTAGCAGGCTTTCTAAAATAGCTATAACCCATGAAATCCATTAAGTATTCCCATCCACAATCATTAAACATCTGTACATATTCCTGTTTTTCAGAAATTCCCTCCTGATTATAATCTAACTGATAAACAACATTCTCCGGTTCACATTTTACAAAATGATATACACCTAAACCTGTGACTTTCACAAACTTCCATCCTTGCTTATGTCTTTCTTGAAGATATAAAGCTTCTTTTTCATATTCCATAATATTAAAATATCTAAATTCTTTCTTAGTTTCCATTATTTATATCCTCCATCGCATTTCTATATAAGCGTTTAATACGTTTTAACTCTAGATTTAAAACTTCTTCACCCAATTCAGTAATAACATATATTTTTCTCTTATCTTCTTCTCTTACAAATTCAATAAGCCCATCCTTTTCCATCTTTGATAAACTTCCATACATCGTTCCCGGACTCAATCTAATTTCACCATCAGTCATCTTCTCAACCATCTGTACTATTCCATAACCATGATTAGCTTTCTGTAAACATAATAAAATATAGAAACCTGTCTCTGTCATAGGAACATAAACTTTCTTTATATGTGCATCCATGTCTTCACCTCTTTATTATATCGCAGTGTGATATATCTTGCACCCTTAGTATATCGTACTGCGATATACTTGTCAATATAAAAAGTTGTCTTATTCAGACAACTTTATAATACTTTCATTATTTTCTTTATATCTTTCTTAGATAATGATTGTTTCTGATTATTTATTCTATTTAATAATTCTTTACTATCAGTTATTATTTTTTTATCTTTACATTCAATAGATTTAGCTTTATTAAAAAATACACAACCTTCTATATATGTATCAATATTATTTTCTTTTAATATTGAATTTAATATTTTCATTTGATGTGTTAATTGTTTAACTGGATTTTTTACTTCTTTAGTTTCTTGAGTTTTATACTGTTTCCATTTTACATCATCATACTTTCCTTTAATATTACCACTATAATTCTTAACTTCAACAATGAATAAACCTTTTTCACTTATACATAAATAATCAATCTCACTCTTATTTTGATTATAGGTAATAGGCACATTAGAATAAATCGTTATATCTTTTAATTGTTTTAATATTTGTTTTACTTCTTTTTCACCATCTATCCCAGCTTTTACAATCTTATATTTCTGATATAGCTTATAAGTATTATAAAAAGCAAAGACAATCAAAATTAACCCTGATATCTTACCTAATACACCTATATCATCAAATACAAACATATAAAAGCATACTAGCAATAAAGAAAACATAAAAACAGTAAAAGTAACAGAAAAAACTCTATTCTTCTCCTTAATTAAAGTTTTACTTCTAGACCTGATCTTGGCCATAATTTCCTCCCAAGTAAAAAAGATGTATTTCTACATCTTTTAGAAATTGTATTGTTTGAAAATGTCACTTACTGGTAAGTCATTTTCAATGTTTTCAATAGTATGAGCTAATAAATCAGCAACAGTAACTTGAACTAATTTATCAAATTTCTTTTCTTCTGGAATAGCAATTGTATCAGTAATAACAACTTCTTCTGCACAACAACTTTGTAATCTTTCACAAGCAGGTCCAGATAATACACCATGAGTACAAGCAATATAAACTGATTTAGCACCTTTTTCCATTAATACATTAGCACCAGCACAAATAGTACCTGCAGTATCAATCATATCATCCACTAAGATACAGTTCTTTCCAGCTACATCTCCGATAATTCCCATAACTTCAGCAACATTTGGTTTAGGTCTTCTCTTATCAATAATAGCAATTGGACAATCTAATCTTTCAGATAATTTTCTAGCACGTACAGCTCCACCATGATCAGGAGAAACTACACATAGATCTGATATTCCTTTTTCATTAAAATATCTATATAATAAAGGTAATGCTTCCATTTCATCGACTGGAATATCAAAGAAACCTTGAATCTGTCTAGCATGTAAATCAACTGTAACAACTCTATCAACACCAGCAACTGATAATAAATCAGCAACTAATCTTGAAGTAATTGGTTGTCTTGGTTTAGCCTTTCTATCTTGTCTAGCATATCCAAAATATGGAATAACAGCAGTAATTTCTCTAGCAGAAGCTCTCTTTAAAGCATCTGTTAAAACTAAGATTTCCATTAAATTTTCAGTAACAGGATTAGATGTAGATTGTACAATATATACATCTTTACCACGTACTGATTCTTCAATTTCAACTAAGATTTCACCATCAGCAAAATGATGTACTCTTGATTTTCCTAATTCTGTTCCTAAAGTTTTACACATAGCTTTTGCTAAATCTTGACTAGCTGATAAAGCAAATACTGTAATTTTATTTTTCATACCTTACCCCTTTTATTTCTTTTTTTGTAGTTCTTCAAATTTCTTCATACGACGTTCTTCTAGAACTTTACTATATCCTTCTTTATTCACTTGTTTTGCTCTTGCAATACCCATAGCATCTTCTTCTACATCTTTAGTAATTGTAGAACCAGCAGCTATAAAAGCATTCTTCTTAACTGTTACAGGAGCAACTAAGTTAGAATTACATCCAATAAATGCATTATCTTCAATCTTAGTTAATGATTTATTCTTTCCATCATAGTTAACACTAATTGTACCACAACCAATATTAACATTTTCTCCAACAATAGCATCTCCAATATAAGTTAAATGAGCAGCTTTACTTCCCTTACCAAAATCAGCCTTCTTCATTTCAACAAAGTTACCCATATGCACATTTTCATGAATATGACAATGAGTTCTAAGTCTAGCATAAGGCCCGATATCAGTACCACTTTCAATAATAGAATCACTAATAACTGAGAACTTAATTTCTACGTTATCTTTAATAGTGACATTTTCAAATTCACAATATGGTCCAATATGACAATTAGCACCAATAACTGTCTTTCCTTTAATAATACATCCTGGTTCAATAGTTGTTTCTGGACCAATAACAACATCTCTACCAATATAAGTATTGTTAATATCTATAATATTAACCCCATTTAATAAATGTTCTTTATTAATTCTTAACTTAAGCATTTCAGTAGCTTCTGCTAATTGAACACGATCATTGATTCCACCAACTTCATTGAAATCTTCAATCTTATAAGCATCTACTTTTAAACCATCTTCATTCATAATACCAATAACATCAGTAATATAATACTCATTTTGAGCATTATTATTAGTAACTTTACTTAAAGCATTAAATAATGCTTTATTATCAAAGCAATATTCACCAACATTCATTTCAGTAATATGACTTTGAGATTCTAATAAATCCTTAAATTCTACAATTCCAGTAACCTGACCATCTTCCTTAATAATTCTACCAAAAGGTAATGATAAATCACAATCACAACTCATAACAGTTCCTTGATTACCATTATTTTTATGGTATTCAATTAAACCTTGAAGAGTTTCTTTTCTAATTAATGGTGCATCACCATTTAATACAATTGTAATTCCTTCTTTATCTTTCAATAAATCATTAGCTTGTAATACAGCATGACCAGTACCTAATTGTTGTTCTTGATGAACAAATGTAACACCATCAACAAGATTTTTCACTTGCTGTGCTTCATGTCCTACAACTACGATTGTTTCATCTACACCCATAGTTTTTAATTCATCAACAACATGATTAATCATAGGTTTATATAAAACTTCATGTACAACC
Source organism: Bacilli bacterium (assembly GCA_036308445.1). Classification (GTDB taxonomy): domain Bacteria; phylum Bacillota_I; class Bacilli_A; order Erysipelotrichales; family Coprobacillaceae; genus MGBC113645. The sequence goes on from JAXJVS010000158.1 coordinate 11,434, forward strand.
TTAGGTTTATTAGACTTCATACGAGTCCCTTTACCTGCAGCTAAAACAATTGCATAGATTTTCATATTTATTCTCCTTTTATCGCCCTTATTCTAACAAACTTTCAAATCAAAAAAAAGGGGGTAAGAGAAAATAATTAACATTTCCTTATCCTTTTTTTAATATTTTAGACTTTCTTACGAAATAATATTTATTTTTAAAATAATTATAACTTAAATCTAGCTTCTCTTTATCTCTCGTAATTCCAAACACACAAGAACCACTACCTGACATCAAAGCACCATCAAATCCCCACTTTTTCATATCCTTTTTTATTTCTTCTATCTCTGGTACCATTTTAATTGAAGGAGCTTCTAAAGTATTACCAAGACTCTTAATAACTTGATCATAATTATCATTCATAATTCCTTCTTTCATACCTTCAATATTAGGATGAACAGCATGAGGTATATCTAAAGCTTTAAATGATTTAGCTGTAGAAACACCTTTCTTAGGTTTTACTAACAATAAATAACAATCAAAATCACTATCAATAAAATCTAATTTCTCACCAATACCTTTTACAACAGCTAATCTTTCATAAACACAAAAAGGAATATCAGCCCCTACCTCTTTACCAATTTCTGCTAGTTTTTCATAACTTAATTTCAAATGAAACATCTTATTCATTGCTTTTAATACAGCAGCACCATCGGCACTTCCACCTGCTAGACCTGCTTGAGTAGGAATATGTTTATAAATATGAATCTGTACACCTTTATTAATTTGATATCTATCAATCAATATCTTAGCAACTTTATACATAATATTGCGTTCATCTGTAGGCATTTTATAATTATTACTTGTAATTACAATACCTTCATCAATTTCCTCAATATAAATCAAATCATGTAACTCAATAGGTGCCATAATCATCTCTAAATCATGATAACCATCTTCTCTTCTTCTTACAACATCTAATGCTAAATTAATCTTTGCATAAGCTCTTACTTTCATACTAACCTCCTATTGGAAAAATCCTTCTTGCAACTCCTTTAGTATCAATACCTCCCATACCACCTTGTTTATGAGAAGTCTTATCAATAATCTTTTCAATATCCACATAATTCTTTACATTCTCACTAGCAATCAAACTCGCAATATAAACAGGATCTAAAGCATGTATATTCAATCTCTTAGGACTAGATGCAAAATTAGCACCAGAAACTAATAACATCTCATAATAAGACTGACATGCTCCAGCAATAATAATTAAAGCATCCTTATCATCTTCATATATTCTTGCTTTCCTAATAGCTTCTACATAATCTAAAGAATGCTGATAATTATGAATATTCTTTCTATCTTTATCTTTTCTTAAAGCATCATGACCAGTTATAACCAATATCTGTGGTTTATGTTTCTCTAATAAAGGAATAATCTTATCTTTCATTTCATCTTCTTTCACATAATAACAATCTGCTCTCATAGATAACTCTTTATATTTTCTCTCACATAACTTCAGATACTTTTCATCACCATCTAAATGTAATATCTTACCTTTAAGCATTGGTTCATTTTTAATCGAAAAATGATCTTCATCCAATCTAACATCACTTAACTCTAAATCATCTAATTCACTATCAGCAATCAACCTTAACTCAATACCTCTTAAATAATAAATACCATCCTTAATATCTATAATCTCAAAAATAATATCCTTATTATATTTCTTTCTAACAACATAATCTCCAATATTCATGATATCACCATAATATGATATGCAATTATAAATATTTTGACACTTTTCTATATTCTTCTATACTTAGCTGTTCGGCTCTTTTCTTTTCATCAATTCCACATTGATTTAATATCTCTTTTGTTTTATCTCCAAATAACTCTTTTAAGTTATTATATATCGTTTTTCTCTTTTGTTTAAAAGATGCATTAATAACCTTATATAACTTATCATTACATATATCATTCATCTCTATATGAATAATAGCACTATCTACATGAGGAGCAGGCATAAACACATTCTTAGATACAGTAAAACAATATTCTATAGAACCAACTGCATCTATTAATAATGTTAATGGACTAACAGTCTTTCCTTCAGTAAGCTTTAATGCTACTTCTTTTTGAACCATTGCTGTCATAGAATCAACAATCACATCATTACTTACAACCTTCTCAATAATATCACTAGTAATATAATAAGGTAGATTAGTTACTACACATACTTTCTTATATTCCTTTCTCAACCCATTAACAACACTTTTTAAATCAACAGTTAAGAAATCCTGAAATATAATCTCTACATTATCACATTCACTTAGTGACTCAGCTAATACATCTTTTAATCTTTCATCTATTTCGTAACATCTTACTTTCTTAGCTTTATAAGATAAATACTCAGTTAAAGCCCCAATCCCTGGACCAACTTCTATAACACATGTATCTTTATCGATATTAGCACTATCTACTATCCTTTTAATAATATTTGTATCGATTAGGAAGTTTTGACCAAACTTCTTAGAAGCACTTAAACCATATTTATCTAATAAATATAAAGTATTTGATTTCTTTGACACATCTCTCATTTTATCACCTAAAAACATTATAATCTAAACTTCATATTTATACCATTTATTTTTTTAACTAAAAGCAAATGAACTGTAAGATTATTTTATATAGTCTCCAATAAACAGTCTTATTCTATTATTAAAAAGTCATAGCATCAAACATTTTCATAATATTTAAACATATGAAAGTCATTATAAAATGATTTAAACTAATCCAAAATTATCACCCAACATCACCGTTATAATATAAGAATAATTTTCTTTGCATATACTCATTAATATCATAAAAACGACTATATATGGACATAAATGAAAAATAAGAAGAAACAACCCTGAAAATATCCAAATAAATATTATTAATATAATTTAATTTTTTATAGCATATTGATTTTTTATAACGATTACTGTTATATTAATAGTGGTGATAATATTTATGGCAAAAAATTCTAATTATTTTATTAAATTTGATTTAATTGTTTTAAGTGTCTTAAAAGACAAAGATAGATATGCATATGAAATAACAAAATATGTAACTGAAGTCACAGAGCGAAGAATTGTTCCCAAACAGGGAACTATGTACCCTTTTATATATAAGCTTTTAGAAAAGCAATATATTTCTAGTTATCAAAAGATAGTAAACAACAAAATACGTATCTATTATCACTTAGAAGATAAAGGTCGCGAATATCTAGAAAATGAACTAGAAAACTATTATGCTCTAGTCAGAGCTTTAGATAAATTGTTTGGAGTACATAATCATGACGGAGAGTAAAAATAACTAAGAATCAAAAAAAGTTATTGTCTATCTACAAAGAAAATGAAAATCAAGTTGAAAGGCTTGATCACTATAACTATTCCTACTCAAGTAGAAGAATATTCTTATGAAGATACCATTGAAGCCATAGAAGAATCTATGACAAGACATCTACAAAAAACGCAAAGAAAACAGGAAGCTATAAAACCTCATCAAGGACTGTACTTTGATCTGTAACATTAACTTGTACATTCACGTGTAGTAAAAATGCTATTTTCTTGATTAAACATAAAACTCAGTTCAACATCGAACCGCCCCAGTCAAGTAGACAGGTGAAATAATTAAAAATTGTTTATGTTGAAGTTGTCGAGGAGACAACTTCATTTTTCTTTATGCAGTAAATGTATTACTGCTTTTATAATGTTCCTGTTTATATTTTATT
>JAXJVS010000159.1:0-7997 GCA_036308445.1 Bacilli bacterium
ATTTATTACTGAATATATTATAACATATTTTGTATTGTTCATCCATAACAAAATCAACAAAAAAGCGATTCATCTCGCCACCTGTAGAGGTGGGAGAATTCTCGCTAGTGTTAGTTAAAAATAAATCTTTGAACTAAAGCTCAAAGATTTATTTTTGTTTTCTTCTTAATATTTCTATTTGTTTTAAACGCTCTCTAACTTTAGCTTCTGTACCTTGATGAGTTGGATAATAATAGTGATGATCTTTAAGTTCATCAGGCATACATTGCATAGCCGTTATTTTATCCTCATAATCATGAGCATACTGATATCCTTTGCCATAATTTAATTCCTTCATCAAACGTGTAGGAGCATTTCTAATATGTAAAGGTACTGGCTCTGCAATAGTTGATAAAGCATCTTTTTTAGCACTCTCATAAGCCATATATAAAGCATTAGACTTAGGAGCTAAAGAAAGATAAGTCACTGCATGAGTTAAATGAACACTACATTCAGGCATCCCAATAAAATGACAAGCCTGATAAGCTGCTACACATATTTCTAACGCACGACTATCTGTCATACCTACATCTTCACTTGCAAATCTGACTAATCTTCTAGCAACATATAAAGGATCTTCACCGGCTTCTAACATTCTAGCCAACCAATAAATAGCCGCATTAACATCACTATTTCTCATTGATTTATGTAATGCTGAAATAAGATTATAATGTTCTTCGCCTTTTTTATCATACAATAGCGATTTTGTATTCATACATTGTTCGAGTATTTCCTTGGAAATATGTACTTTATTGTCTTCTCTTCCACCATTTAAGACTATCATTTCTAAAGTATTTAATGCTATTCGTGCATCACCATTAGAAAAAGTTGCTATCATATATAACTGATCATCAGTAATATCAATATCTAAATCTTTAAAACCCTGAGGAGAAGACAATGCATGTTTTAATAATTCAACAATATCATAACTATTTAAGGCTTGTAAAACAAAGACTTTACATCTAGAAAGCAAGGCTGAATTAATCTCAAAAGAAGGATTTTCTGTTGTAGCACCAATCAATATAATACTCCCCTTTTCTACAAAAGGTAGAAAAGCATCCTGTTGGGCTTTATTAAAACGATGAATTTCATCTACAAATACTATAGTTCTTTGTCCTAGCTGTCTTAACTCCTCAGCTTTTTTCATCACTTTCTTAATATCACTTATTCCACTAGTCACAGCACTAAAATCAATAAACTGAGACTTTGTCGTATTCGCAATAATTCGCGCCAATGTTGTCTTACCCACACCTGGTGGCCCCCAAAATATCATAGAAGAGATTGTATCATTTTGAATCAATTGATATAAAACTTTACCTGGTTGAATTAAGTGTTTTTGTCCTACATAATCTTTTAATGTCTGTGGTCTTAATCGAGAAGCCAGTGGTGCTTGTATATCAAATAATGTAGCCATACTACACCTTCTTTAAAAATGCTTGCACTAAAGTTAACATATTTTTATTATCTTTATAAATCATCATCTCAGGATGCCATTGTACTCCTAACATATAAGTACCTTCACACTTTTCAATAGCTTCAATAACACCATCATCTGCTTTCGCAATAACTCTAAAACCATCTGCTATTTCTTTTACTGATTGATGATGATAACTATTAACTAATAATCTATCTTTAAATAAATCATATAAAATATTATCTTTTTCAATATTAACATAATGAGTTCCTTTATATTTAAAAGTATCTTGACGATGTTTTAAACAATCACTCTTTTGACTCTTTAAATCTTGATATAAGCTTCCACCATAAGCTACATTCAAAGCTTGTATTCCTTTACATATCCCTAATATCGGTTTATGAAGCTCATCAGCACATTCAATTGCTTTCAAGTAAAACTCATCTACTTCTCTCATGACCAATCCTAATTCAGGCATAGGATTTTCATTATATAGTAATGGATCTATATCATAACCACCAGTTAAAATGATTCCATCCACTCTCTTTATTATTTCTAATATATCTTTCTTATTAGCTTGAACAGGTATAACCACAGGTATTCCACCACATTTAATAATCATCTGTACATAATCATCATTAACACAAGAACGTAAATCTCCTGCAAAAGGTCCTTTCTCATCACTAATAAGTATATTTCCTACTAAGCCAATTATCGATTTCACTCTCATCACCTCATCCTTATTATAATGAAATGATATATTCAAAACAATAATTAAAATTTCTTTTTTAGATAACGATATATGATAATACCAATAATCATTAAAACAACTATTAAAGAATATTTATCTATAAAATAACTTACAGTCTCATAATTTTCTCCAGCTATAACTCCCAAATAAGTTAATATTGTATTCCAAATCAAAGTTCCAATAATCGTATAAAGAGAAAAAGGAATAAAAGCCATACGACTCATACCTGCAGGAATAGATATTAAACTTCTAACCACTGGTACTAATCTACCTATAAAAACAGCTTTATTACCATACTTTTCAAACCATTGATATGTCCTATTTAGATGAGTCTGTTTAAACTTTAATATCTTTTTACCATAATCAACACTTCTACCAATAACATATAAAATTACCGCACCAATATATGCACCTAAAGTAGAAACAGTAATAACACCAATTGTTTCTAATTCACTTATTGAAGTCATAAAACCACTAAAAGTCAGTATAATCTCTGAAGGTATTGGTGGAAAAATATTCTCTAGTAATATTAATAAAAAAATTCCTATATATCCAAATGTTTCTATAATACTTATAACCCATTTTTGCATAATCCACCTCAAATAATATATATCCAAAAAATGTTGAATTATGCAAAAAAGATGCAATTAAGCATCTTCATATAATTTGTCAGCAATATCTATAATTCAATCTCTTAATCCTAAATCAGTAGACAATGCCTTTTCCTGATATAACTCATATTCTGATATACATTCTTTTCCCTAATGAGAAAAAAATAATTTCATTATCAAACTCTATAACATATCCTAAAGCATCACCAATAAGACAAACTCTAATCTATTTAAGTCTTTCTAAGATAACATTTTTATCATTTTAATATGAGGACAATATTCATCAAAATATTCCTCACCATATTTCTGATAACCTAACTTTTCATAGAAAACACTTGCTCTTAACTGGGCAGATAGTTCTATTTTTTCAGCATTTAATTCACGTGCTTTTTCTTCTAAAATAGTCACTAACTTTGATCCATAATTTAAACCACGATATTCTTTTAATACCGCAATTCTACCAAGAATGTATACTTTATTATCTAAAGTATACATTCTTGCACATCCTACTGGTTTATCATTATCATATATTTCTAAATGCAATGATTGATAATCCAAATCATCAAATTCATTTTCAAACCCTTGTTCTTCTACAAAGACTTTTTCTCTTATTCTTATTGCTTCTTTTGCATCTTTAAATTCTAATATCTTATAATTCATTTCTAATCTCCTTTGGAAAGAAAACCTTATGATCTTCTTTATATTTCTTAGATTGAACAATTGCATCTACTATTTCTGATACTTTAGGCAATGGTAATAACCCATTATCTGTTAATATTTCTATTTCATTTAATTCTCCACTCATACCATAATAATGATAAGGAATCTGAGTATGTAAATCAAATAACACATAGTACCTAGGATGAAAACCATTATTTAATGCTATAGATTGAATATGCTTAAATTCATCATCATCTTTTAACTCTTTAAACTTCAATAACTTTCTATTTAAGAAACGATAACATAAATCACTTAATATCTTATCATCCTCATTTATAAACTCTCTAAAATAATATTCAATAACCGCTTCATCCAAACAGCTATAATCATGAATAGTAAAACTATTATTAAAAAAAGGTAATAAATATTTCATGTCAGTCTTAAAAATATAATCTTCTTTATATAAATCCTTTAATCTACAGAATATACTTCTTAATAACTGTTCAAAGCTTCTAGAAGTTGGATGTAAATAAACCTGCCAATACATATGATATCTTGCTAGAATATAGTTTTCTATAGCTTGTACACCTGATTCTTTAAACACAATCTTTCCATTATATAAACGCATAGTTCTAAGTATTCTAGACAAATCAAAATGACCATAAGTCGTACCTGTCATATAAGAATCTCTTAATAAATAATCCATTCTATCAGCATCTAGCTGACTAGAGACCATTTGTATTAATATGGGATTCTTATGTGTTTTAGCTATGATAGATGCAATATCTTGAGGTAACTCTTCATAAAAATTATATAAGATATCATGAACATCAGTATCTTCTAAAATCATTTGGATAGTTATTTCTTCATGATTTGTATGAAAAACATGCTCAAAAGAATGTGAAAACGGTCCATGTCCTATATCATGTAACAATCCTGCAATCATCGCACATAACTTATCATAATCACTTAAATAAGTTTTCAAACAATCAGTATCTATCAGTTTTCTAACAATTTCATAGACTCCTAAAGAATGAGTAAAACGAGAATGTTCAGCAGTAGGAAATACCTGAAAAGTTCCTCCTAACTGTTTAATTCTTCTTAATCTTTGCATCTGTTCTGAATTGATAAGTTTCCAGATAATCCAATGATCAACGTGAATATACCCATGTATAGAATCTCTAAAAACTCTTCTTTCCTTTAATTCATGATTGCTTAAAACAAATGTATCTCTAAAATTCATAGTCTCACCTTCTTTTCACCATTTTATCATGTTTAATTATTATACAAAAGTATTTATAAAATTAATCATTTCTATTATAATAATAAAGATAAGGGAGGACGAAGAATGAACAAGAAAATCAACAATGCATATTCTTATATTTATTCAAAATATCCAAAAACTATAGATACAGCGATTATTTGTGGTTCAGGCTTAGGAAAATTAGCTGATGAAATACAAAATCCAGTAATTATAGATTATAAGGATATACCACATTTTCCTAAGACAAGTGTAGAAGGACACGAAGGGAAATTAATTATTGGTGATTTAGGTAGTAAGACAGTAGTAGTGATGAAAGGGCGTTATCATTATTATGAAGGACATGACGAAGAAATATTAGCTCTACCTATTAGAGTATTTTCTAAATTAGAAATCGAAAATTTAATTATTACTAATGCTAGTGGGGGAATTAGTGATGAATTAAACCCTGGACAGATTGCTTTAATAAATGATCATATCAGTTTCTTAGCACCTAGTCCATTAAGAGGACCTAATTTAGATGAATTTGGACCAAGATTCAAAGATATGACAGAAGTCTATTCTAAGCAATTAAGAAACACTGCTAGAATCGCAGCTAAGAAAGTAGATATTGAATTAAAAGAAGGGGTATATGCTTTCTGTAAAGGACCAATGTATGAAACACCAGCAGAAATTAGAGCCTTTAAAGCATTAGGTGCTGACATGGTAGGTATGTCTACTGTACCAGAAGCTATAGTTGCTAGACATTGTGGCATGAATACTTTAGGTATTTCTTTAGTAACTAATAAAGCTGCAGGATTATCTAACAATGAATTAAGCCATAATGAAGTTATGGAAGCTTCTAAAAACAGCCAAGAAAATATGATTAAATTAATCAAACAAGTTGTCATGGATATGTAGCTTTTTTGAAATTACGAATCAAACACAAACAATAAAACAGAAAGTATTTAATTGTACTTTCTGTTTTATAATGGTAAATCTCTTTTAGAAAAGATATCTATAGAGAGGACTAATATAAATATTGATACCATAAACAATACAACAATTCCAGTTATTGATTCAAATTTCACTAATGAAGAAGCATCAAATAATGTTAAGGGAGTAAAATATTTTAAAAACTCTAATTTATCACTAACCTGTGATAACATTTGAATCAAAATAAATATCATCCCTAGACCTCCACCTATACCTAATGAATACTTAATTTCATTAAATGTAGTAGCTGTAAAAAAACACATACTCATAAAAAACAAATGCAAACATATTAAACCAGTATTTAACATTATAAATGAAGATATATCAATTTTTTCATCAAACATGATATAACTACATAAAATAATCAAACTACATGAATAAACTATTAAAAATAAAGTTCCTAATAATAAATTCAAATACTGGGTCAGAATAATCTTTTTTCTACTATATGAGGTTGTTAATAAATAAACTAATGTTCCTCGATCAATATATCTTGCAATTAAGCGATAACACATAATTAATATATAAAGAAAAGGAATTACAATCATAATAAAACCATATAAATAGTTAATAATAAAATCTAATAATGTAATACCAGGATGCATCATACCAAAAGCCGCAAATAATTGCGGCATACTTTTTGCCATCATATACAAGCTTTCACCTAAAGTTGGATCATACATCATTACGATAACAGAACAATACATAGAAAGAATAGCCATAAAAATAAGTAATATTTTATAGTTTGCTTTTAATTCTCTTTTTATTAATGTACTAATCATGTTGACCTCCATAATAATGTAAGAATAATTCTTCTAATGATTGAACACTAGATGATATATCAATTATTTCATATTGACTTAAATCTTTGATGATATGCTTAATATTATTATTCATTAATATTACTTTATTCTTATCTCTTTGACATTCATACCCTTTACTAAACATCATTGCCTCTTCTTCAGTTTCAAATATAATTTCATAACACTTATGTCTATTATTTTTTAATTGAATCATACTTTCATCTGCAATAATATGACCATCTTTAATCATAATTACTCTATCACATGTATGTTCAACTTCTTCAAAAATATGAGAAGACATTAATACCGTCTTCCCTTCACTTTTAACCTTATTAATAAGTTCTACAAACTTACTTTGCATTAAAGGATCCAATCCACTCGTAGGTTCATCCAATATAAGAATACAAGCATCAGACATAAATGCAATCACCAATCCCACTTTTTGCTTCATCCCTTTAGACATTTTCTTGACTTTTATATTCGCATCTAACTCAAAGAATTGAACTAATCTTTCAGCTTTAGAAAAATCTTTTATATTTTTCATATGAGCGATAAACTTAATAAATTCAATAGCTTTCATATCATCTATAAGAGTAATCTCACTGGGGAGATAACCCAAAGACTTTTGAACATCTTCCCTTTGGTGAAAACAATCTTTATCTAATATAGAAACAACACCATCATCAGCTTGAATAAACCCCATAAGATGTCTAATCGTTGTGGTCTTACCACTCCCATTGGGTCCTAAGAACGCTACAACTTCTCCTTGATTCACATCAAAACTCACATCAAATATACCATTATGATTCCCATAATCTTTCGTTAAATTTTTTAGATGTATGACACTCATAAATATTCCTCTTTATAACACATATTTTTAAACATAATTTTCCAATCATTGAAATCTTTTAATATTTCTCCTACATTTAATGGCTGATTTAATCTTACTTTTTCTAATAAATAACCTTCTCCCATCCATAATAACATCTGACATATTTGCTTAGGATTCATATCATCTTTAAAACGATTAACATCTATATGTTCAAAATAAACATCAAATACTGAATCTATTGTCTTCATTATCACTTCATTCATTTCTTTGCTTACACTTTCTTTTTGAGAAAAGAAAGCTTTTATTGTAAAATTTAATATAAAGGGATATTTCTTCAAAAGTTCTACTTTTTTGTCCGTTCCATAATCTATCAGATCAAAAAAGTCATCAATCTTTTTGATTTCCACTATATCAATATATTTCATCATCAACTTCTGACAAAAATGAAATAAGAAAAGATAAAACTCTTTCTTATTATCAAAATAATGAAATAACAACCCTTTAGATATTCCTGCATTACTAGCAATATCATCACAATTGGCATTTTTAAAACCATGAATTCCAAATTGCTGTAAACCAGAATTAATAATTTTCATTTGTTTTTCTTTATCTAAATTATAAAATTTATCATTCATCATCTTCACCTATTTC
>JAXJVS010000160.1:0-6834 GCA_036308445.1 Bacilli bacterium
AAATACAATAATATTTTTTAAAACGCCAATCATATTAGCGGCCATACCTACACATCTTTCTTGATTGGCTTTTAAGGTATCTATTAAATCATTTACAGTATCAATATCATTTAATGAAGCTTTACTGCTTTTTTTGGAAAGGATGAATTGATCTTTTATTATTTCTCTTATCATAAGTTCCTCCATATTTATAATAACATAGTTTATCTTTTAGTAAAGTAAAATAATCATCCTGTATTATTGTATAAAATGTTTGTTAAAAGCTATGTTGTTTTATTTTATTCCGAAAAAAAGTTGGGAAATTTAGAATATTGTAAAAAAAGCAAAAGTTTTTATTGACTATTAATTATACTTTGGTATACTTAATAAATAATAAGAGAAAATTAGAGGGGGAAATTATATGAATTTCAAAAAAGTATTATCTACAATTGCTGTAGCAAGTATGCTTGTAGCATGTGGTGGCGGAACTTCATCTACAGGTACTGAATTAAAAGAAGGAGATACTGTTAAAATTGGTTTTGTTGGACCATTAACTGGTGAAGTATCTAGTTATGGTATTCCAGTAGCGAATTCAATTCAATTAGCTGTAGATGATTATAATAATTCTGCAGACGCTAAATATACAATTGAATTAGTTAAGGAAGATACTACTGGTAAGGAAGTAGAAGCAACTAATGCTTATAATAAATTAGTAAGTGTTGGTGTTGCTGGTATTGTTGGACCTGTTATTACTGCAGAAGGTTTAGCTTTAGGTGAAGCATCTAAAGAAGATATGACTCCAATTGTTTCATCTTCAACTTCTGGTGACAATGTTACTTTAAATGAAGATGGTACTACAAAAACTAATTATTTTAGAACTTGTTCAAATGACTCAATGGGTGGTCAAACAATTGCTAAAGCAATTAGTAGTGGTAAAATTAATGTAAGTAAAATTGCTGTTTTAACTAATAGTGACAGTGATTATAGTGGTGGATGTACTGATTCATTTGTTGCTCAAGCTAATGAAGACAATACTCAAATAGTATTACAAGAAAAATATCCATCAACTCAAAAAGATTTCAAAACTTATATTCAAAAAGTTATAAGTTCTGGTGCTGATGCAGTTTATATTCCAGATTATTATGAAACAATTGCAACTATCGTTAAACAATTCAAAGATGCTGGATTTACTGGTACTTTCTTAGGAACTGATGGTTGGGATGGTGTATTATCTGTTGAAGGTGTAGATAAATCAATCTTCAATGGTGCTTATTATACTAATACTTTTGATGATAGAACTGATGCAGTAGTTAATTATACTAAAGCTTATAAAGATACTTTTAATGGTGAAACTAATATGTTTGGTACAATGGCTTATGATGCTACTTGGGTATTAATTAAAGCTATTGAAAAAGCAGGAACTACTGATGCTCAAGCTATTTGTGAAGCTTTAGAATCAACAAATTATGATGGTATTACAGGTCATTTTGAATTTGATGAACAACATAATCCAACTAAAGATTTAGTTGTTAAAACTATTAAAAACGGAGAATATACTTACTTAGATTAAAGAGAAAAAAATAAAGGAGATTTTTCTCCTTTATTTTTTTAGGGTTTATAGAAAGGAGAGAGATTTATGGAATTTATTGCACAAATAATCAATGGATTAAGCACAGGTGGAATGTATGCTTTAGTTGCAATAGGTTATACAATGGTGTATGGTATTGCAAAAATGATTAACTTTGCTCATGGTGAGTTTATCATGGTTGGTGCATATATTGCTTATGTTGTTTCAGCGATGTTTGGAATGCCTCCTTATGTGAGTGTTATTGTGTCTATTATTGGTTGTGCTTTACTTGGGGTTGTAACTGAAAAAGTTGCATATAAACCTTTAAGAAATAGTGGTAGTTTAGCTGTTTTGATTACTGCTATTGGTGTGAGTTATTTATTGCAAAATTTATTTTTATTACTTTTTGGTTCTGCTGCTATTACTTTTCCAACTTATATGCCTAGTGGTGCAATTAATGTTTTTGGTATTTCAATTACATATGTTTCATTATTGTCTTTATTATTAACATTTGTATGTACAGCTTTATTGTTATTATTTATTAATAAAACACGTTTAGGAAAAGCTATGAGAGCTGTAAGCGAAGATAAAGGTGCTGCTGAATTAATGGGGATCAATGTTAATAATACTATTTCATTAACTTTTGCTATTGGTTCTGGTTTAGGGGCTATTGCTGGTGTTATTTATGGAATGAGTTATTCTTTGATTAATCCTTATTTAGGAGCAATGTTAGGGATTAAGGCGTTTATTGCAGCTGTTTTAGGAGGAATTGGATCAATTCCTGGAGCTATGATTGGTGGATTAATCATTGGTGTTGCAGAGGCTTTTACTATTTCTTATATTTCTTCTGCTTTTTCTGATGCTGTTGTTTTTGGAATTTTGATTTTTATCTTATTGGTTAAACCTGCTGGTTTGTTTGGTAAGAATGTTAGAGAGAAAGTGTAGGTGGATATGATGAAAAAGAAAGAATTAAAAAGTTTAGCTATTTCGTTTGTCCTTGCACTTATTATTTATGGTGTACTCATGTTTGCCATGAATTCAGGAATTATTGGTAGATATTGGGCTGGGGTTATTACTTTGGCTTGTATTAATATAGTTTTAGCTACAAGTTTAAATCTTGCAAGTGGTTATTTAGGACAATTGACTTTAGGACACGCTGGTTTTATGTCTGTGGGTGCTTATGTGAGTGCTCTATTAAGCTTAAAGACTGGAACTCCATTCTTTGTGAGTTTAATTATCGGTTCTTTAGTAGCAGCTGTAGTAGGATTGATAATTGGTATTCCTACTCTTCGTTTGAAAGGTGATTATTTATGTATTATTACTTTAGCTTTTAATGAAATCATTCGTGTTATTATGCTTAATTTAGATATTACTAATGGTGCTAAAGGTTTAATGGGTATCCCTAAGAATACTTCATTTACCGTTGGTTTTGTTAGTGTATGTGTAACTATTTATACAATTTATTGTATTGTTAAATCACGACAAGGGCGTGCTATTATTTCTATTAAAGAAGATGAAATTGCTAGTGAATTAACTGGTATTCCTACTTCTTATTACAAGATTTTAGCGTTTGTTATTTCAGCATTTTTTGCTGGTTTAGCTGGTGGGTTGTATGCTCACTATTTAGGTATTTTAGTTCCAAAGACTTTTGATTACAATAAATCTGTTGAAATCTTAGTTATGGTTGTATTAGGTGGTTTAGGTAATTTAAAGGGTTCTGTTATAGCTGCTATTGTTATGACTTTCTTGCCTGAATTGCTAAGAGAGTTCTCTGATTATCGTATGTTATTGTATGCGATTGTATTGATTGCTGCTATGATTCTTAAAGAAAAAAATTTAGTGCCTAAAATGAAGGCAAAATTCTCTAATAAAAAGAAAGAGGAGGTGTCTGAATAATGGCATTATTAAAGACTGAAGGTTTGGGTATTCAATTTGGTGGATTAAAAGCGGTTGATGAATTTAATTTTGAAATTAATCAAGGAGAATTATATGGGTTAATTGGTCCAAATGGAGCAGGTAAAACAACTGTATTTAATTTATTAACTGGTGTATATCAACCTACAAGTGGACAAATTATTTTTGATGGTAAATCTATTTTAAAGAAAACTCCAACGCAGATTACTCAAGCCGGTATTGCGAGAACTTTTCAGAATATTCGTTTATTTAAAGATATGAGTGTTATTGATAATGTTAAAGTGGGATTGCATTATTCTCAGAATTATAAATTGGCTGCAGCTCTTTTAAAACTTCCTTCTTATTATAAAGCTGAAGAAGAAATTGAGGCTGAAGCACATAAATTATTAAAAGTATTTGGTCTTGATGAATTTGCTGATGCAAAAGCAAAAAATCTTCCTTATGGAAAGCAAAGAAAATTAGAAATTGCTCGTGCTCTTGCAACGTCTCCAAAACTATTGTTATTGGATGAACCGGCAGCAGGAATGAATCCTACAGAAACTGCTGAATTAATGGAAACTATAAAAATTGTTAGAGAAAAATTTCATGTTGCTATTTTATTGATTGAACATGATATGAAATTGGTTATGGGGATTTGTGAAAAGATTGCAGTATTAAATTTTGGAACTGTATTAGCTTTTGGTAAACCAGAAGAGATTCAATCTAATCCTGATGTTGTTGCAGCATATTTAGGAAATGAGTAGGAGGTAGTTTATGTTAAAAGTCGAAAATATAAATGTGCATTATGGTGTTATTAATGCGATTAAGAATGTTTCTTTTGAGGTTAATCAAGGAGAAATTGTTGCATTGATTGGTGCTAATGGTGCTGGTAAAACTTCTACTATGCATGCTGTTTCAGGGTTGTTGAAAATTACTGATGGTTGCATTCAATTTATGGATGAAGATATTTCTAAGTTACCTGCACATAAAATTGTTGCTAAGGGATTAGCACAAGTGCCTGAAGGAAGAAGAATTTTTTCTCAGTTAACAGTAGAAGAGAACTTAGAGATGGGTGCTTATTTAAGAACTGATAATAAGGTCAATGATGATTTAGAAAATATTTATAAACGTTTTCCTCGATTAAAAGAAAGAAAAAATCAACAAGCTGGTACTTTATCTGGTGGAGAACAGCAAATGTTAGCTATGGGTAGAGCTTTAATGTCTAAACCTAAGTTATTATTGTTGGATGAGCCATCGATGGGGTTATCGCCTATTTTGGTGAATGAGATTTTTGACATCATTAAAGAAATAAATAAAGATGGTGTAACTATTTTGTTGGTGGAACAAAATGCTAATAAAGCCTTAAGTATTGCTCATCGTGCATATGTACTTGAGACTGGCTCTGTAACTATCAAAGGTGATGCGAAAGATGTTGCTGCTAATCCAAAAGTTAGAGAAGCTTATTTAGGATAGTGATTAATTCACTATCCTTTTTTGTTTGATGGTATCTTTTAAAATAATACATATGATAATTAATGATAATAATTCAGTTAATATGGTTGGTTCAAAAGGGAGGGCAGGGATTATGAAATGAATAAGAATGACAGATAATATTCCCCACAGAACAGTATAAAATAAGCATATTCTACCATGTAAATGAAAATGATGGTGATGATAATCCCAGCATTTCTTATGAAATACTTTTTCAATATAAATACTAGTACAATATTCTAAAATCGTCATAAGAATTGATCCAAAGATAAAGGATGTTAGATAAGATTTAGAAAGAATTGATGAAAAAGAAATAAGTAAACAAGCACCAACGCCATAAAGAGGAATATAAGGACCATCTAATAGACCAGATGCAATCCATTTCTTTTTGAATAAAGAAATATAGGTAGATTCCATAAGAAAACCAATAAAAGAATATAGACAAAAATAAGAAAACATAAAAACTCCTTTCTTTCTAATTGTATTTATGTTATAAAGAAATATGTCTAAAGTTGCGAAAAATGTACAATAATACAATTATATAGACTTTAATTAAAAAAATCTTAATGAAATTTACTTGATTAAATCAATATAATTTTAATTTCTTAAGAATTTCTTAATAAAAAATGTGGATTTTTTATGAATGTAGTGCTATAATTGTAAATGGGTATATTAGTGGAAGGAGGAGAGACCGATGGATAGTGATATTAAATCACGCTTGTTTGATAACATACATGAACGCGTTATAAAGCGTAAAGCTATGTTTATTCCTTTCTTATGTGTTTCAACTTTTGCTTTAGTAGGTTATGCTGCTGCTGATAAGGAAGCTCCTGTAATTGAATCAAGAAAAGTTGAAGTATTATACGGAACTACGTTAGATAAAGATGTTTTTAAAATCTCAGATAATCGTGACTCAGTAGATGCATTAGATATTCAAATTGATACATCTTCATTTGATTCAACTCAACTTGGTACATATTCAGTTCCTGTAACTGCTACAGATATGTTTTCAAATACAGCAACTAAAAATGTTTTAGTTGAGGTTGTTGACAAAAGTGCTCCTGTACTTTCTACAGTATCAAAATCTAATGGATATGCGATTAGTATTGAAGTTAATAGCTCTAATGATATTAAAAAATATATTAAAGCTGCAGATAATGTTGATGGCGATGTGTCTGCATTCATTGTGACAGACAAAAAGTTAAATACTTCTAAATTAGGTGCCCAAACAATAGAAGTTTCAGTTGATGATAATGCTGGAAATACAACAAAAGAAACTTATGAATTCTTTGTCTCTGATAATACAGCTCCAACAATTAAATTAAATAAAGGAGCTAATATTACTGTAGATTATGGAAAATCTTTTAATTATAAAGATTATGTTACAATCTCAGATAACTTTGATAAGAAAGTTAGTGATGTAAAAGTTGAGGGTAAGGTTGATGTTAAGAAAGAAGGAAAGTATGACTTAAAGATTACTGGTACTGATTCTTCTAACAATAAAACAACTAAAACTTTAACTGTAAACGTGGATGATATTTCTGCACCTAAGATTACTCTTTCTAAAAAGAAAGTATCTTTAGAAAAAGGAAAGAGTTTTGATGCAAAGAAATATTTAAAATCTGCTGTCGACAATAAAGATGGAAATGTTAAATCTGATGTAAAAATTTCTAGTTCAGTAAATACTAAAAAAGTAGGGAATTATACGGTTACATATACTGTTAAAGATTCTTCTGGAAATACTTCAAAAGCAACTTTAAAAGTTGAGGTAACTAAACCTTATGATGTAGCTTCGAACTTAGGAATTGTAACTACAGCTAAGACAAGACTTGGTTGTCCTTATAAGTGGGGAGCAACTGGTCCTACTAAGTTTGACTGTTCAGGATTTACACAATGGGTATATA
>JAXJVS010000161.1:0-17913 GCA_036308445.1 Bacilli bacterium
AAATTAACTACTTTCCCACTATATTCAACTTTATAATCAACTACCCTTTGTTCTTCACCAGATACTGAAATGATTGCATAATCATTATACCATCTAACATCAAAATTATTCTCATGTACGAAAGCTCCATCATTTCTAACACTAAACTTATATTCTACAATCTCCTTATTTTTCTCTACTAATTCAAAACAACAATTCGTTTTTCCAAAAGGCCATTCTGGTTCACCTAGCATAAATATCGTTAAAGTATAATTATCATAATTATACGTAATAATTTCATTTTTCTTATAAGTGACTTGATATTCAAAAAAGCCATATACTAAAACAATTGATATCATTAACATCATTATTATCTTTTTCATTACCTGAACACCTTCTTAAGTATTTAGCTCTACATAATCTCGTTTGCTAATATCTCGATCATATACAACAACCACTCAATTATAAGAACTTCTTTCTAAAATATTTTCATTACTTTCTTGTATATCTATAAAATAATAGTATCCATTATCATCTACTGATAACTCTTTCCATGATTCATTATTCTTTATATTATACTCAATCTGTTTATCCTCAAAACTAACTTCAACATATGTTATACCATCATTAAACCATCCTTGATTATCTTGATATGTTATTATATCACCATCTCTAATATCTAAATCAATTATATTAGAAATAGCATCCAACTCCTTACTTCCACACCTACTATAATTAAACACAATAATAATACATATCTAATCTTCACTTTTATACTCCAGTATATCTCCTGGCTGACAATCTAAAGCTTTACATATCTTATCTAATGTTTCTACTCTAATTGCTTTTGCTTTACCATTCTTTAAAATAGAAATATTAGCCATTGTAATCCCTACTCTCTCACTTAATTCAGTAACACTCATCTTTCTTTTTGCTAACATAACATCTATATTTACTATAATCATAATTCACCTCTTAAATTGTAAGATCATTCTCTCTTTTTATACTTACTGCATGACTTAAAAGAGTAGATAATGAAAAGCAAACAATAGAAAAAGCAACGGAAACAAAGATAAAAAACAATGAAATAATCATAACAGTAGGATGAAGATATCCAACAACCAGCAAGTATAGACTACCTAATAGTATAAGTAAACCAGCACCAAAAGCTGATATTCCAATATTTCTTAAAGCGAGGACATTTTCTTTACAAAAACTATTTAAATATCCAATTTGCTGACATATCGTATAAAATTGAAATAAAGCATAATAACATACTATTCCAATTAGTCCAAAGCCCGTCAAAGCCGGATATCTTAAAAATTCCGTTTCAGGAAGCCACTTAATAATATAATCAACCATATAAGGTATTCCTACAAAAAAGAATAATAATCCTATAACTCCAATCATTATAGCTAAACTTTTTAAAGTTTTAGAAATTGTCTTTTGTTTCAAAATTCACCATCTCCTTTACATTATTATATTAACACTATATATTTCACAATTCAATAATTATTTATCGTATTTCGATAAATAAAACTTTATACTCCTCTTTTCTATTGTTTTATTGTATAATGGGATGGAGGTGAAGATAATGAGAATTATAAGTGGCATAAACTATTATTACAAATTAGATAAAATGATTCAGGAATGTATTACTAAAGCTAAAGAAAATCCTTTTGACCAGTTTATCTTTATCGCAGAAGATAAGAAAATGATAGAGAAAAGATTTTTTCAGTATACCCATTACTTAGTTAACATTGAAATCATGACTTGGAATCAATATCTTAAATCTTTACAATTCAAACATCATTTAACTCATCATAAAGTTATAGATGATGTTGAATTAACTTATCACTTATTAAAGATATTTAATCAACAATCTTTTCATTGTTTTCATAGTGATAATTATTATCCTATTATCAATGAAATAATGAAGTTTATTAAAGAGTTAGAACTTAACCAGACGATTTATCATGCAAATCAATTTAATAATCCTAAACTTATAGATTTGATAAATATATATAATAGTTTAAAAGAAAAAATAGACATCAATGTACACTTATCTCTTGAAAGTTTAATAAATACATCTAATTTAAAGGAAAACAAACAGTATTTATATATTGAAGCAGATCATTTATATCAACCTTTAAGACAAACAATTATCAAAAAACTATCACAATATCATGACATTACTCTTTTGTATACTTATACTCATGATAAAAGATCATTTAATTTACCATATCAATTCATACAAGAAAAAAAGACTTTAGATCAACCTACTTTCTTATTAGATAATCTATTCTTGCAATCAACAAACAAATGTAAAGAAGATAAGCCATTATATACATTTATTGCTTCAACTCCGCAAAATGAAGTTAAACGAGTCATTTATACAATATTAGAAATGATTGCAGATCAGAAGTTAAAATATGAAGATTTCATGATTGTTTATCCTGATAATAACTATATTGATATTTTAATAAAAGTATTAGAGGAAAGAGATATTCCACATAATTTAAGAAAAACAAGTTCATGTATATATGATGCTAGTTATCAGTTTATCTTAAAAAAAATCAATGAATTAGATACTCAAAGTTTAAAGCAATATGCAAACATATTTATAAATGAAAATATTGATAATGAATATAAGTTATATTTTGAATCATTAGTTAAATATGAAGATATGATGACTAACCAAGAATTCAAAGAATTCTTTATAAATACTTATAAAAATCATCATAGTGAAAAAAACACAAACAAAGATGTTATATCTATTGTATCTATTGATAAAGTAAAATCAGACAAGAAAAAACATATCTTTATGTTAGGCATGAATGAAACAGTATTACCTGCAGCTATTAAAGATACGGGATTATTATTAGATGAAGATATAGAAATATTAAGACAGAATCATATTCCTACTCCATTTAATACATCTGAAAGATTAGGATTAATACATAATGAGATATTAAAAGCATTACAATGTCCATATCATACACTAACAATATCTTATTGCTTAACGTCACTATCTAGTGATACAAAACTACCATCATCTTTATATAAACTGCTGATAAAAATGTATGATTTTAAACCATTACCAAAAAACAAGTATATTTCTATCGATGACTTTTATTTAAAAGGTGGTAAATACGATGAAAAAGAGATTCTTAATGACAATATTAATCACTATAAAGAAATGAAAAATCAACCAGTAATGTTAGATAAAGAAATCATTAAAGAATTATATAATCCTACCTTATCCGTAAGTCAGATAGAAACATATAATAAATGTCCATATCTATATTTCATTCAATATGGACTAGGTATCTATTCATTAAAAGAAGATAAACTTATGCCTAATGAACTAGGTAGTTTAGTACATTATATTTTATCAATGAATCTTGATAAAACAAAGAATACTCATTCATTAATCAATTACTATCTATCTAAAAATGAAGATTTAAACAATAAGATACAATCTTCATATATTAATCAATACTTTCTAGAACAATTAGAGAAAGATATTGAAGTGACATTAGACGTTTTAAATCAAATGAATGATATATCAAAGTTCAAAATATCTTCAAAAGAAGAAAAAGTAGAAGATGAAATTCTAGGAATGAATTTCAAAGGATTTGTAGATAGAATTGATACATATAATCAATATGTATCAATTATTGATTACAAATCAAGTACTAAAGATATTGATTTAAACCTTGCAATGCAAGGATTTAATATCCAGATGTTATTATATTTAAAAATGATTACTAAAAAATATAATAAAGATCCTGGTGCTGTATTATATTTCAATACCAAAAGAAGAATACTTACTTCTAAAAATTCTATCAAAGATGATATTAATAAAGATGATTATTATAGTATGTATCGTTTTGGTGGATATGTAATTGATGATGATAGTACGATTATCAAGGCTATTGATCCAAATATGGATAGAAAATCTAATATCATTAATGTTTCTTATGTTAAAAAAGATGGTAAATATAAAGGACATATTCTTACTCATCAACAACTACAATTATTATTAGAAGAAATAGAAAAACATATTTATGAATTATATTTAGAAATGATTAATGGACATATTGATATATTACCTAAAGGTAGTGATGATAATTCTATACATACAAAAGTTAATCCATGCCGTTATTGTGAATATAAGAATGTATGTCATTTTGATATATTCTATAATGATTATAAACTTGTAGAATTTTATGATTTAAATGAAAAGTTAGGAGGAGAATAGAATGCCATTTAATGAAGGTCAATTAAAAGCTATCAATCAAAGAAATTCTTCTATTCTTGTAAGTGCTCCTGCTGGTAGTGGTAAAACAAAGATATTAGTTACTCGTATAGTGGAATTATTAAAAGAAGGATATTCTATATCTGAATTTCTAGTTGTTACTTTTACCGAAGCTGCTGGTAATGAGATGAAACAACGTTTATCAGAAGAATTAAATGAAATCGTAAGTGGAAATAGAAACGAAGATATTGATTATGAGCATCTAGAAAAGCAAATCCAAGATTTACCTAATGCATATATTACTAATTTTCACGGCTTCTGTAGTTTACTTTTAAAGAAATATGGCTATTTAGTTAATGTTATGCCTGGATTTTCGATTAACAGTGATCCTAAGTCCATTAAAAAAGAAGTATTACAAGAGTGTTTACAACATTGGGTATTAGATAATGAATATAAGGAATTTTTCTCTTTATATTTTCCTGGAACAAATTTTGATGCATTTGAAAGCGTTCTTTTATCTATTGATGAATTATCACATTCTATTGATCATTTTTATGATTTTGTAGAAGAAATACATCAACAATGTTATAACAGTTTATCACCATCACTAGAAGAATGGCCATTGTTCCATAATCTAAAAACATTATTTTATGATGAAGCTATTATTGCAATGAATAAATTAGTAGAATTAAAATACTATGCTGAAGAAAATGATCTCACTGACTTTTATGATAGACCCGATGAGCAAACAGAAAAGAATCAATTATTAATGATTCCTTTTGAATCATTATATGATTATCTAGATGAAATTATTAATGAATTAAATAAGGAAATGACTTATGATGCACTCGTCAATCTATTAAAAAGAAAACCTGAGAAAGCTTATAATATGAGCTGGAAAGAAGTTGATGAAGATGTTAAGAAAACATTCAATAAATTAAAAACTGATGTCTTATCATCTTTCACTAAAGCAACTACAACTTATATAGATAAAAGTGCTGAAGAATTTATAGAGAAGATGACTATTAGTTATCAGGCAATTGACATATTAATGTCTACAGGAAATCTATTAGATCAATTTCAAAAAGCATATTCTTTAAGAAAGAAAGAATTAAATCAATTAGATTTCTCTGACTTAGAAAAATATGCTCATCGATTATTAGAACCAAAGTATGGTATTGTACAAAAATTAAATAATAGTTTAAAAGAAATTATGGTTGATGAATATCAAGATACTAACCAGATTCAAGAATCTTTACTATTAAAAATAGCAAACGCTAATAAAGAAATACCACTATTTATGGTTGGGGATATGAAACAATCTATCTACCGTTTTAGACAAGCTGATCCACAAATCTTTTTAAAGAAATATAATACTTTCTCATTAAGTGATGAAGAATGTTTACAAACCAAAACAAGAAGAATTGATTTAGTCTTTAATTACCGTTCTTGTAAAATTGTATTAGATAGTATTAATTATATTTTTAATGCTATTATGGATACTAAGGTTGGCGGATTAGAATATTATTTAGATGATAGTGCTAGATTGAATTATGATTATGACGGTAAAGAGAATGGTAAAAAACAAGAAGCTAGAAGACGTTTCTTTAATGATACTCATTTAAATACTGAAATTTTAATTGATATTTATAATCCTAAATCTTCATTAGACAAAGATCAGTACGAAGCTCATATGGTAGCTCAAAAGATAATAAAGTTAAAAGAAGAATTTAAAATTAGTAATAAACCTATATCTTATAAAGATATTGTTGTATTAATGAGATCTACTCCTTCTTTTATTACTTTTAAGAAAGTCTTTGACTTATATCATATTCCTAATCATATTGTCTTATCACAAGGATTATTATCTTCTAATGAAGTTATTACTATGATATCTACTTTAAATGCTATTTCTAATCCTTATGATGATGTCTCATTATTAAGTATGTTAACTGCTCCTTTTACATTTAGTTATGTAGCTGAAAATACAATAGCGAAAACAAGATTAAATCATAAAGATATTCCATTATACGAATGTCTAAAACTATCAGAGGATTCTAAAATCTTACATTTCTTAGAAATCTTTGATTTCTTAAAAGAATATAGTTATACTCATAGTCCATATGACTTACTATTAAAGATAGATGAATATAGTGATTATCATTTATTTGTTTCACATTTAATTAATGGTGAACAAAGAAAAGCAAATTTAGAATTATTCAATGAAATTATTAAAGATATTCAAAAAGATAATCCATATCTTAAGGATACTTTAAATATTTTAGAAAATTCTAGTGATTATGCACCTGGCTCAATAGCATCAGATAACAATGATGCAGTTGAATTTATGACTATTCATAAGTCTAAGGGATTAGAATTTCCAATAGTCTTTGTATGTAATATGCACAAGAAGTTTAATACACAGGACAGCAAAGAAAGATTAATTATTGATAAAAAGCTAGGATTTGCGTTAAAACCTAGAATAAGAGTCAGTAATGAACAATATAATGATGTTATTGTAGAATATGAAAATCCATATCGTAATATGATAGCAAAAGAATTATTAAATGAATCTATTAATGAAGAAATGCGTATTTTATATGTTGCACTAACAAGAGCTTCTTCTAAATTAATATTAACCGGGATGATTAAAGATATCAAAGAAATACAAGATATCCAACAAAAACTATTAGTAAATCAAAGTCCCGATATCAATAAAAGAAAAGGAGCAGAACAGGTTTTATTGTATGATAGATTAAGAAAAACAAATAATTATTTATCTTGGGTATTATCTGCTGTACTAAGACATCCTGATATTTTAAAACAATGCATGAATATACCTGAACTTAAAATAAGAGCACAAAAATTAAAAGAATATCATCTAGAAAAATATAATACTTTTGATTCTACTGAACATGCTATGTTTTCACTGTCTTTAACTAATGATAAAGTATTAGAAGAAAATATTCCTAATTTTTCATACAATAATGAATTACTAGATTCATCAATACAAAAGCAATATGACTCATATGAATATCCATACGATATTGAATCCAAAGATACAATAGCAGTAACTGCTTTACAAAAACTTGCTGATGATCATTATTTGGATTTATCTAAAGAAGATGAAGATAGTTTATTAAAAGCAAGTGATAAAGGTACACTAGTTCATTTATTTATGAGTTATTTATCATTTAACAATGATAATGTAAATGAAATTATAGATATGTTATATAATGAAGAATTGCTTGATGATGCTAGTAAAACAATATTATTAGATTATAAAAATAATATTCAAGCATTTATAGATAGCGAATACTATTCAATGATTTGTAATGCTAGTCACATTTACAAAGAAAAATCTTTCTCTTATTATGATAAAGAAAGGCAACAGATTGTACACGGTATCTTTGACTTAGTTTTTATCTATAATGACCAAATCTATGTACTTGATTATAAAACTGATAGAGTAAGTACTAGAAATACTGATCAAAAATTAATAGAAAAACATCAAATACAATTAAACTACTATCAAAAAGTATTAAAAGAAATGTATAATAAAGATGTAAGAGCTATTATATATTATCTACATATTCATAAAGGTGTAGAATTCTAGGAGGTATATATGTCTAAAAGAATAAAAGTGAGACCTGGAAAAACTCAATCAAAATTCGCAATGATTGTGGGAATAGTATTTTGTTGTATAGGAGTATTTATCGTTATTCCTGTATTTGGTCCTTTTGGTATACTATGGACTGGTGTTGCAGCATATATTACATATTCTCATTATCGTAACGGCTATACTGATCGTCCTATGGCTACTTATGAGATTGATGTGGATGATGATCATTCTATTGAAAATAGACTAAAAAATCTAGATTCTCTATATAATCAAGGATTAATTACTAGAGAAGAATATGATTCTAAAAGAAAAGAAATATTAGAAGACATTTAAAAAGGTTGCAAAAGCAACCTTTTCATTATAAGACAAGACTTCAATAGAACAAACTCGAAACAAATTTGAGACCATCTTGTACTAGTTATATGTTATAATGAATAAGTCAGCATTCCTCCATGAAAGGAGGTGAACATCTTGTTAACATTCATTTAGAAGTAGTTTTTTCTATCCTAGCAAGTGTAATATCAGAAATCGTATTTTATTATATTTGCAAGTGGCTTGATAGAAAGTAAGCTGACAAAAGCCCAAAAAGAAACCCAGGAGTAGCACCTCCTGGGTTTTCCTTTTGAACATCATGTCACATTCATTTTACAAATAGACTATAACATACTAACCCATTCAATACAAGTTTATTCAAATATAAAAAGATTATTCTAAATAAACGATTTCTATATTTAATATTTATTTAAAAATATCTTTTATTCATAAAAATAGAATTCTACTCCATTATCTCTGTTTATAACACCATATTTATAGTCATGAAGTTCCAAAATAGATCGACATATTGCTAGTCCTAAACCTGTTCCACTCTTGTCATGAGTTACAAATGTATACCATATGCTTTCAATTCTTTCTTCTTCTATCGTTTTTCCTTCATTGTATACTGATACACCTTTATCTACTGTAATCACTATCTTTGTATCTGTGTGTTTAATAGCGTTTATATTGTCAAGAACATAAACGAAATAATGAAAAAGGAAAGAATAAAGACAATTATAAATGTCAACATAATTATATACATTTTTATGTTATCATTTATAGACAATGAAAAGATATGATAAAGATTCTCAGGAATATTATCTTTTAAAGAACTTCAACTATCTTCTTATGAAGGATTCATCAAAAATAGAAGATAATAAGCCTCGTTACAACAAAAAACTAAAAAGATACATAAATCAGCCTCAGCTTCTTGAACTTATACTTAATATAGACAAAAATCTAAAAGAAGCCTATGAACTTAAGAA
Source organism: Bacilli bacterium (assembly GCA_036308445.1). Taxonomy (GTDB): domain Bacteria; phylum Bacillota_I; class Bacilli_A; order Erysipelotrichales; family Coprobacillaceae; genus MGBC113645. The sequence continues at coordinate 9,164 of JAXJVS010000161.1, forward strand.
ATCATATCTTATCTTCAATTCAACTTCCAATTTTGAAAATGCATGTAAAGCTCTGTCTCAAATCATTGGAGAATATGCATCATGCAATATAGAAGGATATAGACAATTTTCCTCTACCTTAATAGACTGGCTTGATGAAATAGTTAATTCATTTATTATTTACAATGGAAAAAGAATATCTAATGGACGAATAGAAGGAACCAATTCTAGAATAAAGACTATTCTAAAGACCGCTAATGGCTTCAGGAACTTCTCTAGAATGAGAAATAGAATCATGTATTCAATAAACAAAAATTCTTTGCCTTCCATTCCTGAAGAAAATCAGGTTATAAGAGAAAAAGGCAAAAAAGAGGAAAATATAAAAAATAACCATTAAAAACAAATGATTGATCTGGCAATTAAAAAGGTAGGATTATCTATATAATCCTACCTATATTGTGATACCTAAACCCCAGAAAATTAAAGCCTTGTCAGCTTTAACCCTGTTTAAATTAAAGTATCATTATTATTCACCAATAATATTCATCATATCTTTTTGGAATACTTCTGTTTTTGCAGCAGCATCAGCAGCATCTACACCCTTAATAGAGAAGTAGAATTTACATTTTGGTTCTGTTCCTGAAGGTCTTGCAGCAATCCAAGAACCATCAGCTAAGTAGTATTTTAATACGTTAGATTTTGGTAAATCAATAACTTTTTCTTCACCATTTTCATATCTTACGCTTGTTCCATAATCTTCAACTACTACTACATCTACACCACCGATAGCTTTAGGAGCATCATTTCTTAAGTTAGTCATGATTTCTTTAATTCTAGCAGCACCAGCAGCACCAGCTTTAGATAAAGCAATTTGAGACTCTTTGAATGTACCATGTTTAGCATATAATTCATTTAATACATCAATTAAATCTTTACCTTGTTTCTTATAGTAGTTACCAGCTTCAGCAGCAGTTAATACAGCTTGAACAGCATCTTTATCTCTTACGAAGTCTTTAATTACACAACCATAAGATTCTTCATATCCAAATACGAATACTTTTTCTTGAGTAGCTTCATATTTACGGATCTTATCTCCGATAAATTTGAATCCAGTTAATGTCTTTTCAACATCAACACCATAGCTTCTAGCTACTAATTCACCTAAATCAGATGTAACAATTGTATTATACATTACAGCATTAGAAGGTAATGTTCCTTTTTCTTTCATTTGGCTTAAGATGTATTCTAAGTATACGGCAGCACTTTGGTTACCTGACATTAATACATATTCACCATCATGTTTAGCAACTACACCTAATCTATCTCCATCAGGGTCAGTAATAACAACAACATCAGCATCTACTTCTTTAGCTTTCTTAATAGCTAATTCATAAGAAGCATCAACTTCTGGGTTAGGAGATTTAGTATTAGTATAGTTTGGATCTGGTGCACATTGTGCTAATACTGGCACTACATCATATCCTAAATCTTTTAATACAGTTCTAACTGGAATGTTAGCTGTACCATGTTGTGGAGAGAATACAATTTTGAATCCATCTTTGTCCATACCAGGATTTACTTCAATTCCCTTAACTGCTTCATAATAAGCAGCATCTACTTCTTCACCAATCCATGTCATATATGGATAAGCTTCTTCATCACTAAATACTTTAATGTTTAATTCATCATCAACTTCATTAACATATTTAACAACTTGATCAGCAGCTTCTGGTAATAATTGGCATCCAGTATCATCATAAACCTTATATCCATTATATTCTTTAGGATTATGTGATGCAGTAATCATGATACCACCTGCACATTTTAAATAACGTACAGCAAATGATAATTCTGGTGTTGGTCTTAAACTTTCAAAAATATATGATTTAACACCATAAGTAGCTAAAACTTTAGCACTTTCAATTGCAAATTGGTAAGACATATTTCTATTATCATACCCAATAGCAACTCCTCTTTCTTTTCCTTCTGGTAGTGAAGCAATATATTTAGCAAATCCAACGTTAGCTTTTTGGATAATGTAAATATTTAAACGATTAGTTCCTGCCCCTAAGATACCACGCATACCAGCAGTTCCAAATTCTACATCAGTATAGAAAGCATCTTCTTTTGCAGTTTCATCCATACTTAATAATTCAGCTTTTAATGTAGGATCTAAATCTTCTTTGCTGATCCATTTTTGATATTTTTCTTCATAGTTCATTTTCTCGTCACCTCTATATCATTATAGCAAATAATTTATAAAATAACTACATAAAAAAGCAATTTTTATAACCGCTTACATTTTTTGGAAAAATATGTCTTTTTTCGACAAAAATCAATCTTACAAACAAAAAGATAATGTTCAATTTTAACATTGTCTAATACATCATATAATCTTTCATTACTTTCTAATATTTTATTACCAAATGAGATTCTAATGTAATTGTTGAAGAGGCATTTTTTACTCCATTAACAACTGCATAACAAACTCTCATACTTTCAATTCACCAATACTTGATCTCAACACTTTGTGGTTTACCTATCATCTTTTCATAAGGACAATCAATCATAGAAAATATTTTTTTCTATTTTATTATCTATTTCATAATAACGCTTTTTTGATACAATCAAAAACTTATTCGTATTATCTTTAACTTACTCATTAACAATATTCTCATAGATATAATTTACTGTTATACTTATCTGTTCATCATGAGTAATACTAGCTACACCATCACCATCTTGTTCACCATAGTTTCCAAAATAAGCATGATTACCACCTTCAATAACATACTCCTTATAATTACTAGATAGATTTATTTTATTTTCTTCATACTTATCCATACTTAACACTTGATCTTCACTGCCATATATTGACAACACTTCTAAATCAGTATCAGATAAATCTTCAGTAGAATATGAAGCTAACAATACTAAACCATCATACTCATCCACATGATTACTTACATAAGAAGCAGCCATAGAGCCACCTAAAGAATGACCTCCAATATACCATTTCTCAATATCATATCTTTCTTGTATACCTTTAGCACCATTAATATTAAATACCGCAAGGTTAAATGGCATTTTAACCAATATACACAATATCCCTTGATTAGCACATTCTTTCATTAAAGGTGCATAACTTTCAGCTGCTACTTTTCCACCAGGATAAAAGATAAATCCAGCTTCAGCATTCTTAGGAACAAATGCTATATCATTCTCATTTTCTTCTATTGCTAGACTATCTGATAAACTCATCACTGCTATTGCATCTTCTTCAGCATGATAATAATCATTAACATATATGAAGAAAGCAGTTATACATAAACATATGGCTAGTCCTATAGAAATAAATATCTTCTTCATATTATAATCCCATTTTCTTTTTCATAGCAGCCAATTGTTCTTTAGAAACACCTAACTTCTGACATAAATAATCTTCAATCTCATCAGGTGTTTTACCAGCTAAATCTTCTTCCTTGATACCAAGCATATTCATAGCACTTTTAATTTGATCAAACATTTTCGTATCACCTTTTTGATAATCATTCATCATCTTATCATAATAAGCTTTCGCTTGATCAAAAGCTTCATCCTGTTGTTGAGTTCTTTTTGCATAAATAGCTTCTAATTCATCTATTTCTTCACTATCTATTTCTAATTCATTAAAGAATTCTAATGCCTGTCTACATAAAGTTTCTAACTCTAAATAGTAAGTATTATCTGTATATCTATGAATAGTATCTACATCATCATAAAGATCTTTTAATTTCTTATATTGTTCATTTGTAAGTTCTACATCTTCATATAAATCATCTTTAACATCATCTAATACTGCTGGTACTAAATAAGCTATCTTTTCAATATCATTCATATCTAATGTAATATCCACATCAGTAATATTAGAAATTAACTTAATAAACATATTTTCCTGAACATATTCATAATCAATCAATACATCATTAATATATCCTTTAAAATCATTTCTATCTTTACTTAACTTTAAAGAAGTAATATCATCATATTTAAAACTAGCTTTCACATTTAAATCAAAATATAAAGCATCAGTAGTAAAAATAATCCCCTTACTACCATCTAGATTATCACTTAAATCAATAAAACATACAATATCCCTAATATCATTACTACCATAGCAATAAATGGCATAACCTATAGTAGAAGGAATATTCGTATAATTATAATAACCTCTCTCACATCTAAAAACATCATCTATATAACTTAATAATTTATTTTTATCCATAAGCTTTCTCTCCTCTTTATTGTTTAATATAACTTTACTATATTATTACTTTTTAAACTTAACATTAACAATCAACATCTGGTCTTATAATTTCAATGAACTTAAACTGATTATTTTCAAATTCAAAATGTAAAATACAACAATTCGTAAATCCTCCACCATAACTAATAACATCAGGATTTTCCCAAACTTCAAAAAAAGAAAAACAAGCACCAGCATGAGAAACAGCTAATACAATCTTATGATCATCTTTATTCATTACATCTGTTAATGTATTAATCATTCGTTCTCTTACATCTTTACGAAATTCACCACCATAATGAGGAAATAAATCATCATATGTAAAATCCCAATCTTTTTTTGGATTCAGATATTCTCTTTCACCTTCAAAAGAACCAAAATTTCTTTCTTTTAATCCTTTTAATCTTGTATAAGACACTTTATAACCAGTTAATATTTCTAAAGTATCACTACATCTTTCAGATGTAGAACAATAATAATGATCAAAGTCAACATTTTTTAAACATTCACCTGCTGCCTTAGCTTGTTTTATCCCTAGTTCAGTTAATGGTGAATCACACCATCCTTGAATCTTTTGTTGAAGATTAAACAATGTTTGCCCATGTCTCATTAAATATAAATGTTTTACCATAAATCATCACCCTATTTTATTATAAAACAAAAAAGAATCTAAATATAGATTCTTTATTCAAAAGTATTAACAACATCTTTTAAACATTCAATAATCTTTATATGTTGAGGACAAGCTCTTTCACATTGTCCACATTCAATACAATCACTAGCTTTGCCATATATTTGAATTAAATTATTATAGAAGACTTTCTGTGGTGAGAAGTAATTCTTATCATATTGCTTATCGGTATTATATAATGCAAAGTATCTAGGAATATTAATATTCTTTGGGCAACCTTTTACACAATATTCACAGGCAGTACATGGAATTACAATACTATCATTAATAATATCTACCACATCTTTAATTAACTTATTTTCTTCCTCATTTAATGGTTTGAAATCTTCCATATAAGCAGTATTATCATCTAGCTGTTCTAAATTACTCATACCACTAAGTACAGTATATACAGCTTCTTGACTTGCTGCAAAGCGAATAGCCCAAGAAGCAATAGACATATCTGGATGATATCCCTTTAACAATTCTTCAGCACTAGTAGGTACATGAGCTAAAGTTCCACCCTTGATTGGTTCCATTACTAATACTTTCTTACCATGTTTCTTTGCAATATCATAACATTTTCTAGATTGTATACTTAATGAATCCCAATCTATATAATTTAATTGTAACTGTACATAATCAACATATGGATGAGTTTCTAATATCTCTTCTAATAATTCAGGAGTATCGTGGAAAGAAAAGCCTATTTCTCTTGTTTTTCCTTCTTCCTTCATTTGTTTCACAAATTCAAAGATATGTAATCTCTGGGCCTTACGATAATTAATTTCTCCCATATTATGAACTAAGTAATTATCAAAATATTTTACTCCACATACCTTTAACTGATCATCAAAAACTCTCTTAACATCTTCTTCTTTATTAACTAATCCCATAGTCATCTTATCAGTTAAGAAATAAGAATCTCTAGGATAACGAGAAACCACACATTTATTTATAGCTACTTCACTAGCTCCATTATGATAAGGTCTAGCAGTATCAAAATATTTAAAACCTCTCTCCATAAAAATATCTACCATCTGATTAACTAATTCAAAATTTATACTTGTTCTATCATTTTCATCTAAAACAGGTAATCTCATAAAACCAAAGCCTAACTTTTTCATCTTCTTACCTCCCTGAGAACATTGTATACCTTGGAGTTAACTTCAAGTCAAGATTATCTAAATCCATATTGATTATGAGGAAGATATGGTTCTTCTAAATATTTTATTTCTTCTTCATTTAATTTGATTTCCATGGCTTTTAAAGCATCATCAATATATTGCTTCTTACTAGCACCAATAATAGGAGAAGTCATATATGGTTTGCTTAATACCCATGCTAGAGCTATAGAACTTGTAGAAGTTCGATATTTATCTGCTAATTCATATACACGTTTCACAATTTCTCTATCACCATTAATAACATATTCACTTTGTAATTTACCAGCTCCATCTGTTCTATCTGCATCTACCGGTTTATTAAATACCCCATGAGCTAATGGTGAAAATGGTGTCATTGCAATACCTTCATATTGACACATTTTAACCATTTCTTTTTCTTCTTCTCTATATACTAAATTATACATATCTTGCATACTAATAAACTTTGTCCAGCCATTCTTTTCAGCAATACTATTTGCTTTCACAAATTGCCATGCATACATAGCACTAGCACCAATATATCTTATTTTTCCCATCTTTACTAAATCATGTAAAGCTTCCATTGTTTCTTCAATAGGTGTTGTATAATCCCATCTATGAATAACATATAAATCAATATAATCAGTCTGTAATCTTTTTAAGGAAGCTTCTACTTCTCTAAATAAAGCCTTTCTAGATAATCCCTTCGCATTTATACCATCATACATTGGATAATAAGATTTTGTACAAATCACAACATCATCTCTATTTCCTCTACGTTTAATTGCTTCTCCTAAGATTTCTTCACTAGCACCTAAAGAATAATAATTAGCTGTATCAAAGAAATTAATTCCATTATCCATTGCATAATGAATCAATCGAATAGCTTCTTCCTTACCAATCTTAGCAGGAATACCACCTCTATCCATTTCTCCATATCCCATACATCCTAAACAAATCTTAGATACTTTTAAACCACTTTTTCCTAAATTAATATATTCCATAATTCATTCACCTCTCTTATTATTCATTTAGTTTTAATGCCCATAAAAATATGATGCTGTAGCTCCACCATCAATCAAAAAATCAGCTTCAGTAATAAACGTTCCTGTATGACTCATTATCTTACAACAGCTTTTACATTATCTTTACTTTTATCACCAACAATAATCTTTTTACCAAATCCCATTCTACGGGCAATAGCCATTTCAATTTTTCCTGCACCCATTAATAACATAACTTCTTTCATCATTACTCTCCTTTTGCAGCTTCATTGACACATCTTAATGCATTTAAACTTCTTGGATATCCTATAAAAGGTATACATTGGGAAATAATTTTAATTAAAAACGCTTTATCATTACCAATTCTCATATTAGCAGCAGCATGTGATATTAACTGTGGTTCACACCCACCTTGGGCAGATAAAAAACAGAAAGTAATCATCTCTCTTTGTTTATAATCTAAACCTTTTCTTGTATAATAATCACCAAAACAATTATCTGTTAACCAATAATGAATATGTTTTGCATCCTCTTGTCCACTCTTATAATAATCTCTCATCGATTCACCAAAGATATCTACTTGTGCTTGTCTACCAGCTTCTAATCTTGTTTCTATTGTAGTCGTAGATTGTCCTTCTAAAGGTAGCTGATACCTTGACTAATACAAAAATCATTAACTGCATGTAAAAATGGAAAAACTCTACCAATTCCTAAATAAGCAGTTCCTTGATAAACTATTTCTTTCATTTCTACCGGTGTTACACCAAAGTTATAAGTTGCCTTTAACATAGCTTTAAACTCATCAATGCCTTGACAACCTAATAATGTTGCAAGAATAGCTATCATTCTTGTATGATCATCTAAATCATCATTATTGACAACTTCATCAAATGCAAAGTTATCAAATAATTCAGTAAATTCAGGATCCGTTTTTATTAACTGAGATTCATAACCAGGAAACATTCTTTCATGATATTCTATTGCTTTTTTACTAATGGCCATTATATAATTCCACCTTTATTTCTTCTATCCATTGTTTAATACTTAATTCACTATCTTTAACAATACTTCCTTTAATACTTTTACCTTCTAATACATTACAATTAAGACAAATCCTCTTTAAATCACTAATACTTTTTCCCATACCACTACCCTCATGAGTACAGAACGGTATAATTGTTTTATGATACAATTTCATTTCTTCTAAGAAAGACAGTACAGCCATGGGATAAGTTCCCCACCAGTTAGGATATCCAATAAAAATAACATCATAATCATCAATATCTATATGATTTTTTAATTCTGGTTTGATTTTATTATCTAATTCCTCTTTTGCTTCTTCCGTACATTTATGATAATCTTTAGAATATTCTTTCACTGTTTCAATCTCAAACAAATCACCATAAGTATATTTTTGAATATACTTTGCAATTACACTTGTATTTCCTTCTTCTAAATTCTTAATCTGACCATTCACATAATTCTCACCCTTACGAGAATAATAAACTATTAAGATTTTCTTCATTCCTTCCATCTCCTAGTATAATCTATATTCTAAAACAAATAGAAATAATGAACAATTTTAATTACGAATGATTTCCATAAGTAAAACTTATGCGAAACGCAAAAAAAAAAGGAATAGTTTTCACTATTCCTTTCATTTATAC
>JAXJVS010000162.1:0-4638 GCA_036308445.1 Bacilli bacterium
ATGGATGTTTGTGATTTTTAGCTTTTCAGCAGATACAGGTATTGAATCACATACTTTAAGTGATATATGCGTAACTATTTTTAATAAAGTGATATATCGTTTTACAGGTAAGGATCTAAGGATTGCGATTTCTGCTGAGCATTATATGTGGATAGAACTATGCTTTAGAAAATTAGCTCATATGTTTATATATTTTGTACTAGCAATTAGTGTTATGTTATTCTTGTATACTTTTAAGTTGAATATGTTTGTAAGAATTATCATGAGTTTATTTTATTGTTTCATTTATGCTTTATCAGATGAATTCCATCAGTTGTTTGTTGATGGTAGAGGAGCAAGTTTTTTTGATGCATTAATTGATACAACAGGGGCGATGTTAGGTATAATTGTTGCATTAATATTATATTGTATTGCATATACATTATATTATAAAGTTAAACATAATAAGTATCCTAGAAATGCAAAACATCTTAGCCGAAGCTAAGATGTTTTTATGTTCTTCTATCAAAACGATGCTGGCAATGAGGACAAGTAATTTCTATACTTCCTTTACCTTTAGGAACTCTTAAATATTGTTTACAAGAAGGACATTTAAAATATTTATGAGTTTTTCTATATGTCCATTTATTCTTTTTTCTTTTATACCATTTTTGGATAGGTGCGGTTTTTTGCATGAATAAGTTATTTTCATTTCTACGTTTATATATCTGTTTAGAAAACATTCTATAGAGACATAAAAATAAACAAAGATAAGATAAGAAAATAAAAGGACGAAAAACTCCACCTAGAAAAGAACAAATCAAACTTACAATAATTAAAGTCATATTTAATTGATCAGAACCGTATCGACCATACATAAATTTGTAAAACCATTTCATTTATATCACCAAGTATTATTGTAAAATATTTTTGTTAAGTGAATGTGTACAAAGTCAAAAAAAATTGTATAATAAAAAAAACGGAGGAAGTATTATGTATAATCAATATCGAGAAGGATGGTTAGAAGTTATCTGTGGTTGTATGTTTGCAGGTAAAACAGAAGAACTTATTAGAAGAATAAATGTATTATCTTATGCTAAAAAGAATATTATTGTATTTAAACCAAGTATTGATAATCGTTACTCGACAACTGAAATAGTATCTCATGCAGGAACAAAGGTTCCTTGCATTGTTGTAAAAACTGCCAAGAAAATATTAGAATATATCAATGAAGACACAGAAGTAGTAGCAATTGATGAAGTACAGTTTTTTGATAAACATATTGTAGATGTATGTGAATATCTTGCAGATAAAGGGTTAAGAGTTATGGTGGCAGGATTAGATAAAGACTTTAGAGGTGAACCTTTTGGTGTTTTACCAGAATTATTAACAAGAGCTGAGTTTGTTACAAAATTAACTGCTGTATGTGCAAAATGTGGTGCTCCTGCTACTCGTACTCAAAGATTAGTAGATGGAAAACCAGCAGATTTTGATGATCCTATTGTATTAGTAGGAGCAGTTGAGCATTATGAGCCTAGATGTAGACATTGTCATGAAATAGAAAATAAGCCTAAAAAATTTTAAAGTTCATTTTAAAGACATAATTAAAAGGTATATTACTAATTGTCGAAAGACAAATATACGATAGCATTGATTCCCCTCAAACTATCATATATCCCTTGTGAAAAAGTGCATCCCCTAGCACTTTTTCTTTTAAATAAAAATAGTGTCCATAAAATAATTAAACCTCTGTATAAGTGTACAACTTTACAGAGTTTTCTATATATTTATTTTAAGGTTTACGAATTTCTAACTCTAAACATTTCCAATCTTCATTTAAAATATGATAATATTCATTATCTTCAAGTTTTACATCCTGAAAACCAATAGCTTTATAACAATAATATGCTGATTTATTATTATCAAAAACACCTAATGTTATCTTTTGAATTTTTAGAATTTCAAAAGCATATTTAATAGATAATTGTAGCATTTCTTTTCCGTATCCTTGACCACGTTTTTTATCATCTACAATAATAAATCCAAAACGTAATATCTTCTTGTTTTCATCTATAAATCTCATAATTAGATGTCCTACTATACCAGTTTCATCAAATGCAGTCATAGGAAAAAATGTATCTAAATCTTCCATTGTAGAATAATAACTATTGATATCATTTTCATTGATAGGGTATTTGTTATATCTATCTGCACACCATTTTCTAAAAGATATTTCATCTTTTATCCAGCTTACAATACGTTTTGCATCACACTTCTTATATGGTCTTAAACGTAACATAGTATAACCTCCTGAATTCTAATGAATTTGAGTATTAAACTCGTTCATCTGTAACAATATGTACTATTTCTGAATGGCTCATGCAAAGATAGTCTTTTAAAAATGACGGAAAATATCTGAATTTGTCCAAATCATCTATCGGAATCCAATGCATTGTTTCTTTATCTTTAAATCTTGTGTAACTGTTGCTGTGAAGTTCTTTTGTTCCTCTTGGCTTCATCAGGAAATATAAAGCAATTTCGTGGCAATTCAACCCTTTATCATAAGCTCCATTTCCATTCCAAAAATTTTCATGGATTATGGCAAGTCGATCAATTTCATAAATCACGCCTGTTTCTTCAAAAACTTCCCTTACTACAGCTTCCTCTGCTTTTTCATTCATATGAACACCACCGCCAACAGAATAGAAATAGTCCTCTTTGTCGTTTCCTACAAGTAAAACACAATTATCTTCAACAATGATAGCAGCTGCTCGGTACCTGAACCAGTTGTTTTCTTTTGTAAATCCGCAATCATAATTCATAGTTTTTCTCCTTCAAAGCCTAATTTTTTACTCTAAAAATTATATCAAAGAAATTAAAAAAGTTTTATCGTATACATTCATCCATTTCTATTTCTATTAATTTATTAAATAATATATGATTTTTGTAATTTTCATATATTTCATCTGCTCTATTGTCACCAAGATGATAATAAGCATTATATAACATAAACTGATAATAGACTTTCTTCATATTAAAGTTATTAGTATTAATAAAATCAACAATATTCTGCCATTGTTTATTCATAAACATATCTTCTATTTTTATATTATTGAGTACAAGATTAATATCTTTTTTTGTTTGAGCTTTTTTAGACATTGAGTTTATTATTTTAAGAGCTTCTTGTTTATAGACTGCAGCTTGATCGTATTTATGTAGTCGTTGATTAAAAGTGAAACTATTATAGTTAATGATTAACATAGTCATTTTATTGACTTTGTTTTTGTTTTCATTCCAGATTATCTTTAGGTATTCGTAAGCATCTTCGTATTCTCCTAGATGAGATAAAGCTACACTAATATTCATTTTATAGATAAGTATACATTTATTTATTGTTCCTCTAAATTGTGATTGTAATAAGTATGATGAATAAATAAAGGTATATGGTTGATCATCAATAATATTAATGTAGTACTTAGAATATAATCTTAAAGTTATAACTTGTATAAAAAGGAAAATGATAATATAAATAGCTAAAATAACAATAAAAAGAAATGAAGTAGATATATATGTTGTATCTAACAGATAAAAAGCAATATATACAGTTGAAATAATAAGACAAATAAGAATATTCTTAAAATAGATAATAGTATTCATGTATGTCTTATAGTTGGTTTCAGCTTTTTCTTTATCGTTATGAGATATATTTAAAGTAGATATTATATTTTGAAGATATCTATATGAATAAGAGTTATTGGTATTCTTTTTTAAATGAATAACTATCAGAAATATAATAATGCTAGGTGTACATAAATATATTAATAAAGGTGTAGTAAAGTTAAATAGACCAAAAGTTGTGATATTTAATATATGTATTTTATTTAAAAAGTAATAGCTTATGATTAATATGTAAATAATACTGATGATAAGAGATAGAGTTTGTTGGTTTCTTACTTTCTTAATCATGATTTCACTTCCTTTTTATTATCATACATAAAAAGATGGAACTAGTCCATCTTTAATAATAATAAACCTAAGAACATTATAATACATTCACTCACTGGATAAGATATCCATACACCAATTAAACCATATACTTTTGCAAATATAACAACTAATGGAATAAGGATAATTCCACTTCTAAGGATAGAAATAATAGAAGAAGGCTTTACTAAAGTAATAGATGAAAAATAAGATACAAGTATCATGTTAATGCCTATAAAGAAAAAGGCAAAGAAATAAATTGGTAAAGCATGAACTGCAATGTCAGTCATGAATTGACTATTCTCACTATTAAACCATGAAACAATAGTATAAGGATAAAGAATAGTAGAAAGTAATACAATGATAGAAATAACTAAAGAAGTTATAATAGCCATTTTTAAATAAGATTTGATTTCTTCATTTGACTTTAAACCAAAACTTTGACTTAATAATGGTTGTATTCCCTGGGAAATACCATTATATAATCCTGAAACGACAATAGCTAGATTACTTAATATACCGTAGCTAGCAACTGCAATATTCCCACTAATAGATAGTATAATAAGATTAAAAGCATAAATAATAATACCACTAGATAATTCAGTAATAAAAGAAGGTAAACCAATTTTAAATATCTGTTTTAAGTATCGGAAAGATAATCTATTCTTAATAAAA
>JAXJVS010000163.1:0-3319 GCA_036308445.1 Bacilli bacterium
TAAATATTAAAAGGGGGAGGCGATAAAGTGGATAAGATTATTCATGACATTGTAGCTATTGACTTAAAGTGTGCTAAAAATGTAGAAGATGCCAAAAAGAAAAGGCAAAATGTGCAAGCTAATATGAGTCTTAAAAAGAAAGAAATCTATAATTCTTTTGTAAATGAATATCAAGTGAAGATTAATGAACAAAAGAAAGAATTAGAAGCTAAAATATTAGCTACAAAATTAGAAAATGAAGAAGCTTATAAGAAATCATTAAGCCAATTATCTAGTCTTTATGAACAAAACAAAGATGAATGGGTAAATACCTTAGTTAATCGTTGTAAAATGATATAGAAAGGAGTAGATACTATGAGTTCTTTTTCGGCTAATGCTATATTAGCGAAAGCAAGGTCAATGTATTCAAAAAGATTGACAACTTCAAATTATGAAGAACTTTTAAAAAGAAGAAGTATTAGTGATTTAGTTGCTTATTTAAAAAGTGATACTGCATATAGCTTCATATTATCTAAGGTGAAGGATAATGATATTCATCGTGGACAACTTGAATCATTACTAAATGAAGAATCATTTAGACGATTAAGTAAACTTATGAGATATGCTTCAAAAAAAGAATTAGAGTTTTATCGATTAGGAATATTAGAAGAAGAAATACATCTTATATTGTTAAAAGTAAGATTAATGGCTTCTAAATATTATTCTGGTTATGAAATGAGTATTCCAGAATATTTGAACCGTTATGCTAGTTTTAATCTTTATGAATTATTAACTATTAATAATTATGATGCTTTATTAGAACTTCTATATTCAACAAGATACTATGCCACTTTAAAAAAATTTAAACCTACGAATGATGAGCGCATAGATTCTAATCTTTTAGAAAAAGAGTTAAAGCATATTTATTACGCTGAATATATTAATGTAGTTAATAAATTATTTAAAGGCAAAAAAAGACAAGATTTACTGACAATGATCAAAACATCTTTAGAATTACAAAATATTACAAAAATGTATCGATTAAAGAAATATTTTCATGTAAGTAATGAACAAATTAGAAACTCTTTATTTTTAGAATATAGTCGTATTCCTAAAAATATTTTAGATGAATTAATTGAAGCTAAAAGTGTTGAAGACTTTTTAAAGAAACTAACGTCATCACCATATAAGCTTTATATTGATGATCAAGAATTTGTTTATATAGAATATTATACTGATAAAATTAAGTATAATATTGCAAAACGCTTCATGCGTTTTTCTACTGATAGTGCATTAGTCTTTATGACATATAAAATTGTATATCAAGTAGAAATAGATAATCTTAAACATATTATTGAAGGTTTAAGATATGGAGAGACAGCGAGTCAAATAGAAGCGATGTTAATCTATTAGGGGGATTTATTTATGGCTATAGAAGAAATGGTATTGTTAAATATGACTTTTGATTGTGAGGATCTCTATAAGGTCTTATTTCAATTAAAAGGATCTAAAAACTTTTATCCACAATCTGCTTCAAAATTTCTAAAAAAAGATTTTTTAGAAACTTCTAATAATAAATATACACCATTATTAGATCATTTGATTCAGATTGCTTCTGATATAGAATTAAGTTTAAACAATGATTTTCCTTATGAATATTCATTAAATTTTGAATTAGTTAATAAGAAGTTTAATGAATTAGAAATGGAAATCAAAAAAATAAAAAATATTCAACAACAATTAATTACAGAAAAAAAAGAAAACGAAAAAACATATGCATTATTAAAATGTTTAACATCATCAAGGATGAATCTAGATCAATTAAATGAATGTAGTTATATTGTTACTAGATTTGGACGTATCAAAAAAACAGATATTGAAAATATAAAGTATTATGAGAATTATCCTTATATTTTTTATAAACTAGGAGAAGATGATCAATATGTATGGTGTTGTTATGTTGTTACAAAAGATCTGCAATTAAAAGTTGATAACATCTTTATTGCGTTAGGGTTTGAAGAAATACAGATTCCTTCTTTTGTTCATGGAACAATAGAGGAAGCAAAAAAAGAATTAAAAGATGAAATATGTGCTATGAATGAATATATTATGCGCATAGAACAGAAAAAGACTATTTTAAGAGAATCTAATAAGATTGATTTATTGAAAATGTATTCTACTATTTCTTTCTTACATCGTATTGAGGAATATAAAGTATTTGTAGTAGATTATCAAAGTCAATATGCAATCTATGGTTTTATTTCTCGTCGTATTCTCAATGAGTTTAAAGAACGATTTAAAGATATTAAGAGTATTAAATATCAGGAATTTACAGCTGATATTTTAGATAATAATTTGGAAGTACCAGTTATTACCCATAATTCTAAAGTTATTAAACCATTTGAATTACTAAGTCATATAAATCAATTAGATAAAATTGATTTAACTTTTAGTTATGCATTACTATATTATACAGTCTTTTTAATCTTTTTGGGGGATTTAGGAGTAGGAGCAATGTTAATGTTGTTTGGACTCTTATCAAGAAAGAAGAAAATGGGTACATTGATTCTTTCTTTAGGTATAGCAGCTATGTTAGGTGGATTAATGTATGGAAATTTATTTTATACGTTTCATCTTTATCCTAATGTTTTATTTCCAATAGCAACGATTTCTAGAATTGTTTTGGGACTCGTGTTATTAATTATAGGAACAATGACTATTCGTTCAATTGGAAGTATGAGTAGAAAGAGTTCGATTATTGAAAGAGTTCTTTCAATAAAGGGAATATGTGGTTTGATTGTGTTATATACAATTGTTATATATTTTGGATTTACTTATGGAATTCATATGAATTTATCTTATATTCCATTTTTAGTGATTTCTGCTGCTTGCCTTATCTTGATATTGACAAAGACATTTGTCAAAAAATGGTTACTCAAATAAAGAAAGGGGAAACATATGGCAATAGCAAAATTAAAGCTTTTAACAATTGATTTTCCATCTGAAAAATACGATTCTGTTTTGATGAAACTTATCAATACAGATAATTTTCATCCTGAACCAGCATCTCAATTTGCAGATTCAGTTGAAGGATTAAGTATTTTAAATAGAGAAAATCCATATGCTGATTTATTATCTAAGATGGATGAATCTCAGGAAAGATTTAATATTCAATATAAAAAAGAAGAATTATTAGATTCAAAACTAAATATTGTTAAAGCTAATGAATATTTCTGTAATATTATGACAGAAGTAGAAAAAATAGAAAAAGTAAAAAAAGAGCTTCTTATCATGATTGAAGAGAATGAAGAAGCTGCTACTCAGTTAGAACATTTAATTA
>JAXJVS010000164.1:0-33987 GCA_036308445.1 Bacilli bacterium
ATATAGCGCGTTATATCCTGAAAATACAATGTTAGCTTTTGAAAAAGCAATAGAAAGAGGATTTGATGGTATAGAAACAGATGTGCATTTAACTAAAGATAATCAGTTAGTTTTATGCCATGATGAAAAGATTGATCGTACAAGTAATGGTATTGGTTATATTAAAGATATGACATTGAATGAATTAAGAGAATATGAATTTAATTATGGGAAAGATACACATGAGAGAATACCACTTCTTAAGGATTTATTATTACTCATTAAAGATAAAAATATAATTTTGAATATTGAATTAAAAACAGATTATTTTCATTATGAGGGTATAGAGCAAAAAGTATATGATTTAGTAGGTGAAATAGGAGTTAAGGATCAGGTTGTTTATTCTTCGTTTTATTTACCTTCATTATTAAAAATGAGAGAGATAGATGATAAAGTATACATTGGTTATCTGTTTGAAGATAATTTTGATGATAAGCAAAAAGAAATTAGAAAATATAATATAAAGCATGTGCATCCTCGTTTTGATATGATAGATGAAAAGATTATGGAAGAATATCAAAATAATGGGATAGATGTTGCAGTATGGACAATACCTAATGAAGAGATATGTTTAAAAATGAAAAAATTAGGTGTAAATATGGTTATTTCTAATGAGTATTTAGATGATTAAGAGAATTAATCATCTTTTTTGTATACTTTGTTTTTAATTGTTAAAAATATTAAAAACGAGGTGTGAATATGAAAAAAGGTATGGTTAGAAGAATAGATGAATTAGGAAGAATTGTAATTCCTAAAGAAATGAGAAAAAGATTAAAAATGAAAGAAGGGGAAAGTATTTCTTTCTTTATTGATGATGATACTTTAATGTTGAAGAAGTATTGTGAGATAGAGGGGATTAGTGAAGTTGTTGAATCTTTGATTAGAGTTCTTTATGAAAAGTATCAGAATTCTATTTTTGTTGCTAATCATGATAGGATATTATATGCTAGTGAAGATATACTGAATGAATATCAAAGAAAAGAATTAAGTGATTTTTATAAAGATAAAATTAAAGCAAAAGAGAATTTTTATTCATTAGAGATTATTCAAAGGAAAGTAGAAAATGATGCTTATATTTATCCTTTTTTTGTAGAAGGAGAAATGATTGGTAGTTTAGGTATCTTGATAAAAAAGACTCCTTATCATATAATAGATAAACAGATTGTTGAATTTGTGGTAGAAATTATTGAAAAGGAGCTATTATCGTGCGTTTAGATAAGTTTTTGAAAGTTTCTAGAATTATTAAAAGAAGAACGTTATCAAAAGAAATTAGTGAAGCTAGTCGTGTAAAAGTGAATGGTAAGGTAGCTAAACCAGCTACAAAGTTAAAGATTGGTGATATTATTGAGATTGAGTTTGGTAGAACTATTTTAAAGGTGCAGGTTAAAGAATTAAAAGAACATGTTTTAAAAAATGATAGTTCTATGCTTTATGATATTATTGAAGAAATAAAGAAAGAAGAAATCGTAGAGGTATAATTTCTAAACTTTATGAATATAAAGTGATAGGAGGTAGAAATTATGGAAAATAATTCATTGCATTTTGAGCATACACCATATCATAATGTATTTTTAAAGGATAGAAAGAGTATTGAACTTACAGGCGTAAAAAGAATTGAAAGTTTTGATTCTTTTGAGTTTTTAATTGAAACGTCGTTAGGTTATTTGAATATTACTGGTAGTGATTTAACTTTGATTAGATTAGATCAGGATCAAAATGAAGTGAGTATTAAAGGAAATATAGATAGTATAAGCTATGTAAGTGATAAGAAAAAGTCACAACAAAAGGAAAAAATGTTTAATAAGTTATTGAAATAATGGATCTTTTAATTCAGTTTCAATGTTGTGTATTTTCTTTTGTTTGTGGTTTTTTGATGCTTTGTGTTTATCATCTTCTTCATCGAATTATATGGCGTTTGCCTTTTGTTTTTAAGCTTATACTTCATTTTATAATGGGAGTATTAATAGCGATTGTGTTTTATAGTGGGCTAGTCTATTTTAATTATGGTATTCTGAATATTTATGAGTTTATCTTTTTGCTCTTAGGATATTTAGTATATCAAAAATTTTATGCTTATTATGAGATGATTTTTATTGAAAAAGGAATACGTATTGTGAAAAAATTATTTTCTCCATTCATCTTTTTTTTAAGAAAGATTAATGCTATAATGAAGTCTAGAATAAGAAAGGTGATGGGAAAATGGCAAAAAGAAAACCAGCATGGAAAAAATTAATTGGTTTTGGATACATGGCTATTGCCTTGGTTATGCTTTATTCTCTAGGATTAAGTTTTCAGAGGGTATATAAAGCTAAGAATGAACTTACTAGTTTAGAGGAAAAAAGAGATCTTTTAATGACGGAAAAGAAAGAATTAGCGGAAGAAGTAGAGTTATTAAATGATGAAGATTATGTTGTCAGATATGCTAGAGAGCATTATATCTTTTCTAAAGATGGAGAAGAGGTTGCAACTTTACCAGAAAGTAAGAAATAAGCGTACGCTTATTTTTTTGATTTTTAGGAGGTTTGTTTATGTTTGTAGGTTTTGATTTTGAAATGAAGAAATTATCTAGAAATAGACATATTACTGTTTATTTACCAGATAATTATTATAGAAATAAAAAAAGATATCCTGTTTTATATATTCAAGATGGTCAGAATGCTTTTTTTGATAGACTTTCGTATTCAGGAGTAAGTTGGGGATTTTTGGACTATGTTAAAGAAAATGGTTTAGAAATCATTATGGTTGCTATTCCTTGTAATATGGAACCTCATAAACGAGAAGATGAATATGGTCCTTGGTTAATTAATGAAGAATTATGTTTAAGAGAAACAGGAATTGAAGGTAAACGTATTGGTGGTGAAGGTGAACTTTATGTTGACTGGATGGTTAATGAGTTAAAACCATATATTGATAAACGTTTTAGAACAAAGAAAAAAGATACTGCGATTGTAGGAAGTTCTATGGGTGGAGTTATTGCTTCTTATGCAGCTTTAGCTTATCCTCATGTTTTTAAAAAATCTGCTTCCTTGTCTACTGCTTATTGGTTTTATTATGATGAGTTTAAGGAATTGATTGAGTCTTCTGATTTGAGTTCAATAGATAAATTTTATTTTGATTTAGGTGAATTTGAGGGCTGTGGTGATGAAGAAATTGATCAATGGTATATTGATTCTAATAATTTTATTTATGATTTAATTAAAGATAGAGTTAAAAATGTGAATTATCAATATTTTGAAGGAGCACATCATAATGAGTCACAGTGGCGTGAACGTTTACCATTATTTATGACATATCTTTATCATTTTTAAAATTAGAAATAGCCTTTTGTATCAAAAGTAGCTATACTATAGATGAGGTGAGGGAATATGTATAAATTGATATTATCTGATTTAGATGAAACGTTATTGGTTAATCATCATGTTCCTGATTTTAATCTAGAAGCTATTAGAAAAGCGCAGGATAAAGGGATTAAGTTTGTTCCTACAACTGGTAGAGCATATAATATGATTGGTGAAATACTCAATGAAATTGGTACATATGATAAAGAAAATGAGTATTCTATTTGTTTTAATGGTGCTTTAATAATAGAGAATAAGAATAATCGTATTCTTCATTTTGAGAGATTGAGTTATGAATTAACTAAGGAATTGTTTGATCAGGCTCATTTATATGATGTATGTGTTTTGATTTTTACAATGGATTGTTGTTATATTTTTAATGCCGATCCTAATGAAGTGCAAAGAAAAATTGATCAGAAAGCACCGTTTAAGGTTATTGAACAGTTTAATATGGAATTTTTAAAAGATGCTAAGATTGCCAAAATTTTATATGAACGAAGAGATATGGATTATTTGATGAAAATAAAAAATGAAGTTTATCCAAAATATAAAGATAGAGCATCTATTTCTTTTTCTTCAGGTAGATATTTAGAGTTTAATGCTTTAGGTGTAAGTAAAGGAAATGGCTTGAAATGGTTAACAGATTATCTAGGAATAAGTATAAATGAATGTGTAGCTATTGGTGATAATTATAATGATGTGGAAATGATTGAAATAGCTGGACTTGGAGCTTGTGTAGCAAGTGCAGATGAGAATATCAAAAAAGTAAGTGATGTTGTAATGAAGCATGATTACTTTGAAGGTGCTGTTAAAGAATTGATTGAGGAATATGTATTGGAGGATTAAATAATGGGATATAAGTTGATAGCGAGTGATATGGATGAAACTTTGTTGAATGATGAGCATGAGATTTGTCAGCGAAATATTGATTTTATTAAGAAAGCAAAAGAATTAGGAGTTAAGTTTGTTCCTGCAACTGGTAGAGGTTATGCTTCAATTCAGCGAGATTTAAAGATTTTAGGCTTATGTGATGAATTGGGTGAATATGTTATTTCTTTTAATGGTGGGGCTTTAAGTGAGAATAAGGATAATCGTTTGTTGGATTTTCAGGGATTGTCTTTTGAAAAAATGAAGGAGATTTTTGAATTTGGATTGAAATGTGATGTTTGTCTGCATGTTTATACAAAAGATAAATTGTATGTTTTTAATCTTTCTGAATCAGAAGCTCAAAGAATAAAAAATCAGAAAGTGGAATGTGAAATCATGAGAGATAATACTGTTG
This sequence comes from Bacilli bacterium, assembly GCA_036308445.1. GTDB lineage: Bacteria > Bacillota_I > Bacilli_A > Erysipelotrichales > Coprobacillaceae > MGBC113645. The sequence continues at coordinate 4,660 of JAXJVS010000164.1, forward strand.
ATTTTTTGAAAGATACGCCTATATCTAAGATATTATATCAGAATATAGATGTTCCTTATTTAATGAGTTTAGAGCCTTTAATGAAAGATATTGTTGAAGGGGAATGTGCTGTTAGTTATTCTTCTAATCGTTATATGGAGTTTAATAAATTAGGTGTTGATAAAGGACAGGGACTTATTCATCTTGCTGATTTATTAGGAATTGATATTAAAGATACGATTGCAGTTGGGGATAATTATAATGATATGGCAATGTTAAAAGTAGCTGGTTTATCTGTAGCTGCTGGTAATGCGGTTGCTGATGTTAAAGCAATGTGTGATTATGTATGTGAGGCTGATAATAATGAGGGTGTTATCGCTGAAATTGTGGAAAGGTTTATATTATAATGGATTTTAAGGATATTATTGATATAGAAAGACAACAGCCATATTATCAACAGTTAGAAAACTTTATAAATGATGAATATGCTCATAAAGTTATTTACCCTCCTAGAAAAAGAATTTTTCATTGTTTTAATTTTAAAAATTATGATGATATTAGGGTTGTTATTATTGGGCAGGATCCTTATCATGAAGTCAATCAGGCTAATGGTTTAGCTTTTAGTGTGGCTAAAGGTGTAAGGATACCACCTAGTTTAGTTAATATTTATAAAGAAGCTCACGATGATGTAGGAATTGATATTCCTCATCATGGAGATTTGTCTTCATGGGCTCAACAGGGGGTTTTACTTTTAAATACTGTTTTAACGGTTGAAGAAGGTAAGGCTAATTCTCATCGTGGTAAAGGATGGGAAATTTTTACAGATCATATTATTCAAAAGATGAATGAAAGAGAGAAATCATTGGTATTTATTTTGTGGGGAAGACAAGCAATTGATAAAGAAAAGATGATTGATACTTCTAAGCACTTTATTGTTAAGAGTGTTCATCCTTCTCCTTTGTCTGCTCATCGTGGTTTCTTTGGGTCAAAGCCTTTTTCTAAAACTAATGCTTTTTTAGTAAGTAAAGGAATTGAACCGATAGATTGGAGGATTCAATGATGTTTGAGAATATTAATGTCGCTTTAGAATATATTGAATCAAAGCGTAAAAAACGTTCTATTGATGAATTTAGAAAGACATTAAGGGAATGTGGTATAAATGTAAAACAAAAGAATATGATTCATATTGCTGGTACTAATGGTAAGGGATCAACTGTAAATTATTTAAGAAGTATTTTGAATGCCCATGGTTATAAGGTGGGTACTTTTACTTCACCTTATCTTATTTGTCATAATGATCGTATCCGTGTTGATGATAAACCTATTAGTGATGAACAGTTATTATATTATATTAATAAATATTATGAAGTGATTGAAAAAGATGGTTTATCAATGTTTGAAATTGATGTTTTGATTATGCTAGATTATTTTAATATGTTAGATTTAGATTATCGTATTATTGAGACTGGTATAGGTGGTTTACATGATAAAACCAATGTTATTGAACCGGTGATTACAGCAATTACAAATATCGGAATGGATCATCAAGAGCAGCTAGGTGATAATATTTATGATATTATTAATGAAAAAATGGGAATTATAAAGCCTGGACAGACTTTTATAACAAGTGAAACGAAAGGAACAATATTAGCTCGTCTTCAGGAACAATGTGATGCTATGTCTGCTAGAATGGTGGTTGTACCAGAATATCAGGTTTCGCGTTTCCCATTCCATTTTAGATATCGTGATATGGCTTTTACTTTGGAAAATCAGGGGATTTATCAGGTGTCTAATGCTAGATTAGCTTTAACAATTGGTTCTAAGTTAATTAAATTACATGGTGATGTGACAACCAAGGCAATAGAAGAAGCAAACTGGAAAGGGCGTTATGAAACTTTGCCTTATGAAGATACTTGTATAAGCATTGATGGAGCTCATAATGTTCCTGGAATTAAAGCTTTAATTCAAACTTTATCAGTAAAAAAGGAAAAGAATGTAAGCATTATTTTTTCATGTTTAGGTGATAAAGATATAGGTGTAATGCTGGATATGTTGTTGAAACAGGGTTATACTGTTTATTTGACTTCATTTAATGATGAAAGAGCTATTGATGTAAAGCAAATAAGAATAAGAGAAGGTATGATTGTTACTGAAAACTTCCAGGAAGCAATTCGTGCTGCTTATTTGAAAAAGACTCATATTGTAGTTACTGGTAGCTTGCATTTTATTTCTCGTGTGAGAAAATATTTGGTTGATTTGAAAAAGCAGAAAGGATAGTTCATTGAACTATCCTTTTAAAAATGATAATTAAGTTCTTCGTCAAACTCGGCCCAATCAAAATAAACGAATTGAAATAAGTAATGTTTATTGTTTTTAGGGTCACTGATAATAAAGTGGTCTCTTCCTACTTGTTCAATGATGCCTTTATATGCACGATCTCGCCAATCATTACTACCTGTATAAGTGAAATAAAAAGTACCTAGTTTACCTATATTTAATCTTAAAATGTTTTCTAGATAGGTTTGTTCTACAATTGGTGTAGGACTAGTTGGGTTTCCTTCTAAAACGTTATTGTTGTTGTTAGTATCCATATATTCTCCTTTATAAATCACAATTTAATTTGTATCCAGGGGCGTAAAAGCAATGATTCTGATATCTACCTGATAATGATCCGTAGAAATTATCAGGACATGATTGACCACGTCCGGGATTTTTAAACCATAAGGCATTTGTAGCTGGCTCACTACGATAGCCATTGATATTTTTTAATGCTAATTCTTTCTCTTTGGCATTGACAGGGGCATTAAATAAAGGTTGTCCTACTCCTGCAAATGCATTCTTTTGATAGACGACCTCATAAATATTTCGAGTGTCTCTAAAAACATCACAGTTGGCAACTACTCGATTAACGATAACATTACCAACTAAAAGCATACCTTGATCACCTTCTCCTAAAGCTTCTGCTTTCATGATTTTGGCAAGTAAGTTTACATCATTATCATTATATACAATTCTTGGACTCAGATGTATCACCTCACTTAATATATGTATGAAAAATAATAAAATGATAAAATTATTTGATACTTACAAAGTTTATTAAATCTATAGATAAAATTAAAAGATTGGTATGTTATTTTTTTATGAAATGTGATAGAATAGGAATATAGGTAAGCGATTTCATATTTATGTTTAGGAGGAAAGAAATATGGGAAAAGAAATAGTTGCAATGATCCTAGCAGGAGGTAGAGGGACTCGTCTTGAAGCTCTTACTGCAAAAGTAGCAAAACCTGCTGTTCACTTTGGGGGGAAATATAGAATAATAGACTTCCCTTTAAGTAACTGTGCCAACTCAGGTATAGATGTTGTTGGTGTTTTAACACAATACGAATCAGTATTATTAGGGACATATGTAGGTGCTGGTTCTAAATGGGGGTTAGATGGTAATAATTCTTTAGCTGCCATTTTACCAGCTAGAGAAAGAGGAGAAGTTGGAGCAACTTGGTACGCAGGAACTGCAGATGCTATTTATCAAAATATCAGCTTCTTAGATCAATATGATCCAGAATATGTATTAATTTTATCAGGGGACCACATTTATAAGATGGATTATGCTGATATGTTATCTGCACATAAAGAAAAAGGTGCTGATTTAACAGTAGCAGTATTAAATGTATCTTTAGAAGAAGCAAGTCGTTTTGGTATCATGAATACTAATAAAGATGGTACTATTTATGAATTTGAAGAAAAACCAGCTAAACCAAAATCTACATTAGCTTCAATGGGTATTTATATCTTTACTTATAAAGAATTAAGAAAATACTTAATTGAAGATGCTAAAGATGAAAATAGTAAGCATGACTTTGGTATGAACATTATCCCAGCAATGTTAAGTGAAGGTAAAAAATTATATGCTTATGAATTTGCTGGATATTGGAAAGATGTTGGAACTGTTGAAAGTTTATGGCAAGCTAATATGGATTTATTAGATGATAAAGAATTAGATCTTTATAACATCAAAAAAGATTGGAAAATTTATTCAGAAGACACTTTGAATATGCCTCAGATTATTGGAGAAGAAGCTACAGTTAAAAATTCATTAGTTACTCAAGGATGTATTGTAAATGGTGAAGTTACTGGTTCAGTTTTATTCAACAATGTACATGTTGGTGAAGGTGCTAAAGTTGTTGATTCAGTATTAATGCCTGGTGTACTTGTTGAAGAAGGTGCTGAAGTTTACAAAGCAATCGTAGATGAAGGTGTTGTTATTAAATCTAAGGAAGTTGTTAACAAGGAAGCTAAAAAAGTTGAACTTGTTAGTGACAATGCAAGATAGGGAGGATATTCAAGATGGCAAAAGTAGTTGGAATTGTTAATTTACACTCAGATGTATCTTTAAAAGGTTTAACAGAAAGAAGACCAGTTGCTTCTGTAAGCTTCTTAGGTCGTTATGGAATTATTGACTTTGTTTTATCAAATTTATCAAACTCTAATGTTGATAATGTTGGTGTTTTGATTAAAGAAAAACCAAGATCATTATTTAAACATTTAGGTAATGGAAATTCATGGAATTTTAACTCTAAGTCTGGTGGGGTTTCATTACTTTATAATGAAAAATATGCTAACAATAATATGTACAATCATGACATTAACAACTTAGTTGAAAATATCGCATTTATTGAAAAATCTAATGCAGATTATGTTGTTATTGCTCCTGCACATATTATTACTACTATGGATTATAATGATGCTATTGAAGCTCATGAAAAATCTGGTGCTGAAATTACTATGGTTTACCAAAAAATTTCTAATGCTAATGAAGCATTCGTTGGAACTGATTATTTAAAATTAAAAGGTAAACAAGTCGTTGAAATTAAAAAGAATAAAGGAAATAGAAAAGAAAGAAATATTTCTTTAGAAACTTATGTAATTAATACTAAAGTTCTATTAAAATTAATTAATTATGCTAAAAAGATTAGTTCATTCTTTGATTTAAGAGATACTTTAGCTTATTTATGTGATGAAAGAAAAATTATGGCTTATGAATATAAAGGATATGCTAGATGTGTTGATTCTTATGAAGCTTATTTTAAAACAAGCTTAGAATTCTTGGATATAGATGTTTCTACACAAGTATTCAAAAATAATTGGCCAATCTATACTAACACTAGTGATACACCACCAACTAAGTATAAAAAGAATGCATGTGTTAAAAAATCATTCTTAGCTAATGGTGTTATCGTTGATGGTACTGTTGAAAACAGTATTTTAGGACGTAATGTTGTTATTGGAAAAGGTGCAGTTATTAAAAATTGTATTATTTTCTCTGGTTCTAAAATTGCAACTAATGCAGTATTAGAAAATGTTATCATTGATAAAGATGCAAAAGTAGAAAAATTAAAAGAATTAAAAGGTACTGATGAACCATTATATGTTAGAGAAGGAGACACAGTATAATGAGAATTTTATTTGCAACAGGTGAAGCTAATCCTTATATTAAGTCTGGTGGTCTTGCAGACGTATTAGGATCTTTACCAAAGGCATTAGTTCAAAAAGGACATGAATGTATTGTTGTTTTACCAAAATATCAAGATATGAAATTAGCGGATACTATTGAATATGTAACTAGCTTTGATATTTGGGTAGGGTGGAGAAAATGCTATTGTGGTATTTTCAAAGCTGAATATGATGGTGTAACTTATTACTTCATCGATAATGAACAATATTTTAGAAGACCAGGTTTATATGGTTATGATGATGATAATGAAAGATTTGCTTATTTTGATTTTGCAGTATTAGAATTAATTTCTCATATTGATGTTAAACCTGATATCTTATCTTTACATGACTGGCAAACAGCAATGATTGCTACTTTATATAAAGAAAGATATGCATATTATGAATATTATCAAGGAATTAAAGTGACTTTCACAATTCATAATATTGCTTATCAAGGTAAATGTGATCCTGCATTATTGAGTGATCATTTCGGATTAGATAACTACCTATATTATAATGGTAATTGTAGAAATGATGGATGCTTCAATATGATGAAAGCAGCTATCTATTATAGTGATGCTATTACTACAGTTTCGCCAACTTATGCTGAAGAAATCTTAACTGATCAATATGGTGAAGGTTTACAAAGCATTCTTCAAATGAGAAGACATGATTTATATGGTATCTTAAATGGTATTGATTATGAAACAATCAATCCATCTACAGATCCACAAATCGTAGAACATTTTGATAGAACTACAGTTGCTGAAAAGAAGCTTAAGAATAAACTTGCTTTACAGGAAGAATGTGGTTTACCAGTTAATCCAGATGTACCATTAATTGGTATTGTTACTAGATTAACATGGCAAAAAGGTTTGGATTTAATTATTAACCGCATGGATGAATTAATGAAACGTGATGTTCAAGTTGTAATCCTAGGTGCTGGTGATGATAAATATGAAGAACCACTAAAAGGAATCGCTGCTTACCATAACCAAAAAATGTCATTGAATTTGAAATATGACTTTGGTTTATCTTGTAGAATTTACGCAGGATGCGATATGTTCTTAATGCCATCATTATTTGAACCTTGTGGTTTATCTCAAATGATGTCATTACGTTATGGAACTATCCCTATTGTAAGAGAAACTGGTGGATTAAAAGATAGTGTTCAACCATATAATGAATATGAAAACACAGGAACTGGTTTCAGTTTTACAAATTACAATGCTCATGAAATGATGGATATTATTGATTATGCTTTAAGAGTATATGAAGATAAAGAAGCTTGGGCTGGTTTAGTTGACCGTGCTATGAGTGCTGTTCTTGATTGGGATAAGAGTGCAGATGCTTACTTAAAAGTATTTAACTCATTATTAGATTAGTATTTTAAAGATTGTAATAGCAATATTACAATCTTTTTACATATTTTTTACACATTTTTATGTTTAAATGTTTATAGGTGGTGAAAAGTATGTTTAAGAGAATTTCTTTTGGAATCATAATAGCATTTTTAACTGCTTTTACTTTTTACATGTTTATGGATTTAGTCTGCAAATAATTTTCTTTTTGATAAGTGAAACTTGCTTTATGTAAAGATGTTTAGTAAAATGTGATTAAGGGGTGTTGCTTATGTGGAAGAAAGTTTTTTTTGTTTTTCTTAGTGTATTGCTTTGTGCCTGTCACTCTAAAGAGACTAAGGTTGTATTTGAAACTGAGGGAATTGAATACACTGTAGCAGACAGTGTTTCTTTTTATTATCCAAAAGGTTTTAATATAGATACAAATAGTGAAAATATAGTAAGTGTTAACTTGCTTAGAGATGATGAAGTTTTGAAATATGAAATGATTGTTTATGATACTGATAATGCAGTTGAGGATATGCCACAGCTTTATTTGGGGCAATTAGAAGAAGATGGTGCTATTGAGGCTGATTATTCTTCTGTTGTTTTAGAAAATGAACTTCAATGTTATGAATTTAGTGGTATATATGTTTCAGGAATGAAGTTTAAACATATTGTTTATTTTGGTAGCGGTGCAGCATATACTTATGAATATCAGGCAACTGAAAAATTATATGATAAAAATATTTCAATAATTACTCAGTATTTACGAACATTGACTGTTCATAATGAACAAGTTTCTTGATTAAATAAGATAGATTTGTTATAGTATATATAAATTAGAGATAAGAATGAAGAGAAAGATAATTTATAGAGAGAACTGTCTGGTGGAAATGTTTAATGAAGTTTCTTGGATGCACTTATCTGAGTCTTTTGAAAAGAAAGAACGTAAACTTGCGTTAAAAGTGGAATTAAAGCATATGATAGAGTGGAAGAACACATGGTGTCTTTATCATTTGCTTTTTTATTTAGGGAGGTAAATATGAAAGTTTTTAATACACTTACAAATAAGAAAGAAGATTTTGTACCTATTAAGGAAAATGAAGTAAGTATCTATGTTTGTGGGCCTACTGTTTATAATCACGCTCATATTGGTAATACAAGACCGATGATTGTTTTTGATGTTTTAAGAAGAACTTTTGAATATTTGGGATATAAAGTAACTTTTGTATCTAATTTTACTGATGTTGATGATAAGATCATTAAAGCAGCAAAAGAAGAAGGAATTACTGAAAGAGAACTGACAGATAAATATATTAAAGCATATGAAGATGTAAGAAGGGGATTGAATCTTGGATTTCCAACATATGCGCCAAGAGTTACTGATACTATGGGACCTATTATTGATTTTGTAAAAGAATTAGTAGATGATGGGTATGCATATGAAGTTGATGGAGATGTATATTTTAGAGTTCCTAAAATTAAAGAATATGGAATGTTGTCAGGAATTAAAATTGAGGATTTAATTGCTGGGGCTAGTGAACGTGTAGATGAAACGGATAAGAAAGAAAGTTCTACAGATTTTGCTTTATGGAAAAAGACAAATGAAGGTATTCAATTTGATAGTCCTTGGTCTAAAGGTAGACCTGGTTGGCATACTGAATGTGTTGTTATGATTAATGATATTTTTGAAAATGGTAGAATTGATATTCATGGTGGAGGTCAGGACTTAAAATTCCCTCATCATGAAAATGAGATTGCTCAATCAATGGCTTGTCATCATCATCCAATTGCTAATGTATGGATGCATAATCAAATGATTAATATTGATGGTGAAAAGATGTCTAAATCATTAGGTAATGTTTTATGGGCTAAAGATTTGATTGTAAAATTAGGATGTAATGTTTATAAATGGTTGATGTTATCAACTCATTATCGTAATCCATTAAACTTTACTGACGAAGTCTTAAAGAATGTAAGAAAAGAAGTAGATAAATTTGAAAATATTTTAAAGCAAACTTCATTATATTTACAGGTTAATCATGTGGTAGGAGAAGAATATGTGAAAGAAACTGTTGATGAAATGGTTAATGCTTTGGAAGATGATTTGAATACATCTTTAGCTTTAACTTGTATCTTAGGACAGGTTAAAGTTTTAAATCAGTTGATGAGAACAAGAGATAAAGATAATGAAGCGATTTTAAAGGGATACAATACATTAATAAATATGCTTGATGTGATTGGTTTTGAACATCGTGTAAAAGTATTAAGCGAAGAAGACATTGCCTTATATAATGAATGGTCATTAGAAAAAGCTAATAAGAACTTTGAAAAAGCTGATGAATTAAGAGCTAAATTAATTGAAAAAGGTATTATTTAAATGAAACCTGAGTTAATTCATCCGCTTGTGTTAGCTTATTTAGGTGATGGAGTGTTTGAGGTTTATGTTCGTGAATATTTAGTGAAAGATTGTCAATTAGCAAAACCTGATTTACTGCAGAAAAAAGCAACTTTTTATGTTAGTGCTAGAGCACAGGCTGGTTTTATGCATAAGGCAATTGAGAATCAATGGTTAAGTGAAGAGGAAATAAGTGTTTATAAACGTGGAAGAAATGCTAAAAATCATCGTTCTATGAAGAATACGAGTGTTGTGACTCATAATCAGTCTTCAGGATTTGAAGCATTGATTGGGCATTTATATTTATTGGAAAATCATGTTAGAATAAAAGAAATTTTTGAAATGTATAAGATATATGTTGATGAATCAATTAAGGAATAAATGAGGGATTAGTAATGGAACAATATATTTATGGAAAGAATACAGTTTTAGAAGCTTTAAAAGGAGATAAAGAAGTTTATAAGTTATATTTATTAAAAAATGCAGTAGACAATAAAATTATTCACCTTTGCCAAAAGAAACATATTGAATATATTGTAACTGATAAACAGGAATTATATAACCTTGTTGGAAAAGTTGTTCATCAAGGAATTGTGGCAAAAGTGAAGGGGTATGATTATACTCCTTTAAATGAAATATTAGCATCAGTGCCAAAAGGAAAGCAACCTTTATTATTGATGTTAGATGGCTTAGAAGATCCTCATAATTTAGGAGCAATCTTAAGAACTTGTGATGCAATAGGAGTTGATGGTGTTATTATTGGTAAAAACCGAAGTGTTGGTCTAACTTCTACTGTAGCTAAAGTATCTACTGGAGCTATTGACTATGTCAAAGTAGCACAAGTGACAAATTTAACAAGAACTCTAGAATATTTGAAGAAAGAAGGATTCTGGGTAGTAGGATGTGATTTGAATGAATCACAGGATTATCGTGCTCTTGATTACAATATGCCATTAGTTATTGTAGTCGGTTCTGAGGGATTTGGGATTTCTAAGTTAGTCAAAAAACAATGTGATTTTAATGTCGTTTTACCAATGGAAGGACATGTGACTTCTTTAAATGCTTCTGTAGCAGCTGCATTAATTTTATATCAGGCTTATAACTCACGCCATCCTTTAAAGTAGAAAGGAGAAACAGTGAATATAAGTGATGAGGAATTATTATATTTAGTTATGTGTGGTAGTGAATTGGCATTTTATGAATTGTATAATCTTTATTATCATCTAGTATGGAAAACGGTTAATGAATTGGTGTATAAAGAAAATTGCCTTATTGATGTTGAAGATATTGTTTCTGATGTTTTGGCGGTTTTTATGAATCTTATATTTTATTATCGAGATGATCGTAATGCTAGTTTTCGAACTTATATAAAAAAGTGTATTAAACATCGAATTTGTACATCGTTAAAAAAACAATATCGCTTGGTTTCAAATAATAAACTGATGATTTCTCTTGATGAAGAAATAGATGAGAAACATACTGTTAGTGAATATGTTTTAAAATTACCAGAAGAGAAACAACCTGATAATATAATGATGATCAAAGAAAGTGTACAAGAGTGTTATCAGTATGCCTCAAAACACTTAACAGCTAAAGAACAGATGGTGTATCACTATATGCAACTTGGTCTTTCAACAAAGGAGATTGCTGAGGTTATGAATATATCTGTCAAAAGCTGTTATAATACTGCTTATAGAGTGTCAAAAAAAATTAGCAATTTTAATATGACATTGACTAGATAAGGGAAATATGTTAAATTAAAATAGCGATAAAGGGGTGATAAACATGAAAGAAAAGGTTATTTTGGTATGTAGTGAGTGTTTGTCACGTAATTATTCAATCACGAAGAATAAACGTGTAAATGTAGAAAGATTAGAATTAAAGAAATATTGTAAAAAGTGTGACAAACATACTTTACACAAAGAAACTAAATAGGAGGGAAATATGAAATTCAAAGAATGGTTTAGTTTAAAAGGAATAAGAGCTGAAATCAAAAATGTTCATTGGTTAACTAAAAAAGAATTAGCTAAAAATTCTGCAATTGTACTTGCTTTTTGTTTCTTTTTTGGTGTGTATTTTTATGCAAGTGATATTATTATTGCATTTATCTTAAAGGTATTGGGGATGAAATAATATGGCTGGAATGAATGATGAAGGAAGACGCTGGTATGTTGTTAATACGTATTCAGGTCATGAAAATAAAGTAAAAGAAAATTTAGAAAAACGTATTGAATCAATGGGATTACAAGATACATTATTTAATATTGTAATTCCTGAACATATTGAGACAGAAATAAAAGATGGTAAGAAAATCAATAAAACAAAGATTATGTTTCCTGGATATGTTTTAGTCGAAATGGTTATGACTGATGAGGCATGGTATGTTGTTCGTAATACTTCAGGTGTTACTGGATTCATTGGATCATCTGGTGGAGGAGCTAAACCTTTCCCTATGCCAAAGCATGAAATTGATCCGATCTTGAAGAGTATGGGAATTAGAACGACTCAATTAGAAATCAATTTTGAAGTTGGAGATGAAGTTAAGATTTTATCTGGACCATTTGCCGGAAAACAAGGAAAAGTAGAATCAATTGATAAAGATAAGGAAAATGCAGTTGTTTTAATTGATTTCTTGGGAAATCAGACCCCTATGGAAGTTGAACTTGTAAAATTAGAAAAAATCGAAATGTAAAATAGAGGCACTTAGACGAGTGCCTTTTTACTTTAAAAGATATTTCAAAAAAAGTTTGAAATATTCAATAAAAACACTTGCATTATTTGATTATTTATGTATAATAATTAATCGACGCAATATGTGTTACTATGCGTGGGAGGACATTGTCCATTAGACCACAGCACGGACAAATTTAATAGGAGGTGTGTCGCGTGAGTAAAAAAGTTACAAGAATTATGAAAATCCAATTCCCAGCTGGTGGTGCAAAACCAGGTCCAGCTTTAGCAGGAGCAGGAATTCAAATGCCTAAATTCTGTACAGCTTTTAATGATCAGACTAGAGATCGTGCTGGTGAAACAGTACCTGTTGTATTAACTGTATATGAAGATAAGAGCTTCGAATTCGTATTAAAAACTGCACCAACTGCAGAATGCTTATTAAAAGCTTGTGGAATTAAAAAAGGTGCTTCAGATTCTAAGCAAACTGTTGCAACTCTTTCAGCTGACAAATTAAAAGAAATCGCTGAATACAAGATGCCTGATTTAAATGCAATCAATCTTGAAGGGGCTATGAAAATTGTTGCTGGAACTGCTCGTAACATGGGTATCAAAGTTGAAGGTTTAGATGCTTAATAAAGCATGATGGAAATATTCCGTCGTATAGTGGGAGGAACATCCGCTATTACCACTTAAGGAGGAAAGAAAGAAAATGGCTAAAAGAAGTAAAAGATTTAATGAAGCCGCTGCTTTAATTGAAAAAGGTAAAGCTTATACAATTGAAGAAGCAGTTGCATTAGTAAAGAAAACAAGTAATGTTAAATTTGATGCTGGCGTAGATGTTGTTTTCAAGTTAGGATTAGATGTAAGACATGCTGATCAACAATTACGTGGAGCTATTGTATTACCAAACGGAACTGGTAAATCTAAAAAAGTATTAGTTATCACTAAAGGTGCTAAAGTTGAAGAAGCTAAAGCTGCTGGAGCTGATATCGTAGGTGGTGAAGAAATTTTAGCAGATATTCAAAAAGGATGGTTAGATTTCGAAGTTATGATCGCTACTCCAGATATGATGGCACAATTAGGTAAATTAGGACGTATCTTAGGGCCTAAAGGTTTAATGCCTAACCCTAAAACTGGAACAGTAACTATGGATATCGCTAAGGCTGTTCAAGAAACAAAGGCTGGTAAAGTAACTTACCGTACAGATAAAAATGGTAATGTTCATATGCCAATTGGTAGAGTTTCATTTGATGAAGAAAAATTAGTAGAAAACTTCAAAACTGTTTATGAATTAATGGCTAAATCAAAGCCAAGTTCTGCTAAAGGTGTTTATATGAAAAACATCGTTATCTCATCTACAATGGGACCAAGCATTAAAGTTGTTACTTCAATGTAATAAAAATTAAGTCGCAATCAATATACCGTAGACAGTAACGGGTTTAACCTTAATAATGTTACCGAGGTGTTTAAGTCAATATAGATGACTCAAAACTCCCTGTGTTTACGTTGGGAGTTTTTTAACGGATATATTGTTGCATATATTAAAATTTAATAGGAGGTGTAGCAATGAATCAAGCAATTATTGATGCTAAAAAAGCAGTCGTTACTGAAGTAGCTGAAAAGATGAAAAGTGCAAAATCTACTGTAATCGTTGAGTACCGTGGATTAACAGTTGCTGAAGTGACTGAATTACGTAATTCTTTAAGAGAAGAAAACGTAGAATTAAAAGTTTACAAAAACAAATTAGTTCAAAGAGCTACAACTGCAGAAGGGTATGAAGCATTAAATGAAGATTTAGTTGGACCAAATGCATTAGCATTCGGACATGATGATGCAGTTGCCCCTGCAAGAATTTTAGCAAAATTCGCTAAAAAACATGATGCCTTAGTAATTAAATCAGGTATCGTTGAAGGTAGAGTTTTACCTAAAGAAGAAATTATGGCAGTTTCTAGTTTACCTGGACGTGAAGGTATGTACTCAATGTTATTATGTTGTTTAAAAGAACCTGTCGCAAAAGTTGCAAGAGTTGTTAAAGCTGTTGCTGAAGCAAAAGAAGGAGCAGCACCTGCTGCAGAAGAAGCAGTACCTGCTGCTGAATAACCAAAATTTAGGAGGAAAATAAAAATGGCAAAATTAACACATGATGAAATCTTAGCTTATTTAGAAGAAGCTACAATTTTAGAATTAAATGACTTAGTAAAAGCAATCGAAGAAAAATTTGATGTAACTGCTGCTGCACCTGTAGCTGTAGCTGCTGGACCAGTTGAAGAAGCTAACGCTGGACCAGTTAACGTAACTGTAACTTTAAAAGAAGTTGGAGCTACTAAAGTTGCTGTAATCAAAGCTGTAAGAGAAATCACTGGTTTAGGATTAGTTGATGCTAAGAAAATCGTTGATGGATTACCAGCAGAAATTAAGAAAGATATCCCAGCTGAAGAAGCTAACGCAATTAAAGAAAAACTTGAAGCTGCTGGAGCAACTGTTGAAGTTAAATAATTTTAAAAGCCCTTTAAGGGCTTTTTTGTTATAATTATGAATCATTATTATTCGAAAACAGTTAATTTAGAATCGAATGAAGAAAAAATGATCTTTCACTATAGAGGTTATGATTTGATCTTTATAGGAGATAATGGCGTTTTTTCTAAACAAAGAGTTGACTATGGATCAAGAGTGTTATTAGATGCAATTGAGATAGATGATGAACATAAAACTTTATTAGATGTAGGATGTGGATATGGTACTTTTGGTGTTTCGTTGAAAAAAGTTTATCCACATTTATCTGTAGAAATGGTGGATATTAATGAAAGAGCTGTTTCTTTAGCAAATAAAGCAATTAAAATTAACAATTTAGAGGATATTAAAGCTTATCAAAGTTTTATATATGAGAATGTTGAAAACAAGTTTGATGTTATTTTATCTAATCCCCCAATAAGAGCAGGAAAAAAAGTTGTTTTTGAAATCTTAGAAAAATCATATGAATATTTGAATGAAGATGGTTTCTTGATGATAGTTATTCAAAAAAAGCAAGGTGCTCCCTCTGCTAAGAAAAAGATGGAAGAAGTTTTTGGCAATTGTGAAGTAATAGCTAAAGATAAGGGATATTATATATTGAAATCTGTTAAATAGAACACTGGTTTTATATATGGTGAATTTAAAAAATCTTAAATATTTTATTGACTAAAAGCATTGACTATGCTAGTATAATAAAATGCCTAACCATGTATAAAATGCAGTGTTTTTTATACTTTTTATAAAAATGGTTTAGAGATAAACAAAAGGAGTGAGTCGGACTTGGAAAAAAGTGTAACAAAAGCTAAGAGTCGTATAACTCGACGCAATTATTCAAGAGTTAGTGGGTCATTGGAACTACCTAATCTAGTAGAAATTCAAACAAATTCTTACAAATGGTTTAAAGAAGAGGGAATTAAAGAAGTTTTTGAAGATATTTATCCAATCAGCAACTTTAATGAAACTTTAACATTAGAGTTTGTTGATTGTCGTTTTGACAAGCCTAAATATTCGGCTGATGAAAGTAAAGATAGAGATGCAAATTATTCTGCACCTATTCGTGCAACTTTAAGATTAATTAATAATGGAACTGGAGAAATCAAAGAAAATGAAGTGTTCATGGGTGATTTCCCGTTAATGACTGATTCAGGTACATTTATTATCAATGGTGCTGAGCGTGTTATTGTATCACAATTAGTACGTTCTCCAGGAGCTTACTTTGCGGATGCAATGGATAAAAGCGGGAAGACAGTGTTTACAGGTAGTATTATACCTTCAAGAGGAACATGGTTAGAATTCGAAAATGATGCTAAAGATGTATTAAATGTTCGTATTGATAGAACACGTAAGATTCCAGGAACTATCCTTTTACGTGCTTTAGGTTTAAGTAGTGATGAAGATATTATTGAGGTATTAGGCGATCATGAGTTTATTAGAAATACTCTTGCTAAAGATCCTACTCACAATACTGATGAAGCATTAATTGAAATTTATAATAAATTGAGACCAGGTGAACCTGCTACATTAGAAGGTGCTAATACTTTATTATATGCCAAATTCTTTGATGCTAAGAGATATGATTTGGCTAAAGCAGGGCGTTTTAAATTTGGTAAAAAATTGAGTCTATTAGATAGAATTACAAATAGAGTATTAGCTGAAGATGTTATTGATGTTGATGGTAATATTATTATGAAAGAAGGAACATTGATAACTAAAGATAAAATAGATATTTTAAAACCTGTTTTTGAAGCTGGTGCACATATGAGAGATGTTAAATCTAACGAATTTTTAAGATCTCATAGTAAAATTCAAGTACTTGAAGTCTATGTTGATGAAAATAAAACTAAGAAAATGAAAGTATGTGGTACTGATTTATCATTAGATAGTAAGTTTGTTACTATTTCGGATATGTTAGCTGCATATTCATATATGTTAAACTTAGTTGATATTTTCGATTCTTTAGATTTAGCAAGTGACGATAGAGTCAACTTAATGAGTCGTATTGGTTTATTAGATGATATCGATCATTTAGGAAATAGACGTGTACGTTCTGTTGGTGAATTAATTCAAAATCAATTTAGAATTGGTTTATCAAGAATGGAAAGAGTAGTTAAGGAAAGAATGTCGTTATCAGAAGTTGATAGTGTTACGCCACAATCATTAACTAACATTCGCCCATTAACTGCTGCAATTAAAGAGTTTTTCTCTTCATCTCAGTTATCACAGTTCATGGATCAGATTAACCCATTAGCTGAGTTAACAAATAAACGTCGTTTATCTGCATTAGGTCCGGGTGGTTTATCAAGAGATCGTGCTGGATATGAAGTTCGTGACGTCCATGCATCTCACTACGGTCGTATCTGTCCGATTGAAACACCTGAAGGTCCAAATATCGGGTTGATTTCAACATTAGCTTCATATGCTAAGATTAATAAATATGGATTTATCGAAACTCCATATCGTAAAGTTAATAATAGTGTTATTGATGAAGATGATGTTCGTTATTTAACAGCAGATGAAGAAAAGAATTACATTATCGCTCAAGCTAAAGTACAAGTTGATGAAGATGGAAAAATCTTAGATGAACAAGTTATTGCTCGTCATTTAGGTGAAAACATTATGGCTAAGCCAGAAGATGTTGATTACATTGATATTTCACCTAAACAGATTGTTTCTGTTGCGACATCTTGTATCCCTTTCCTTGAAAACGATGATGCTACTCGTGCATTAATGGGGGCTAACATGCAACGTCAGGCAGTACCTTTATTAAATCCACATACTCCATATGTTGGAACTGGTATGGAATATCAGGCTGCAAGAGATTCAGGAGCTGCAGTAGTATGTAAAGAAGATGGTATTGTTACTTATGTTGATGCTAAGAAGATTATCGTTGAAGGCGAAAATGGTCCTAGAAATTATCGCTTATTAAAATTTGCTATTTCAAATGCTGGTACATGTATTAACCATAAACCAATTGTTAAAGTTGGAGATAAAGTTGTTGTTGGAGAAGTATTAGCAGATGGTCCAGCTATGGAACAAGGTGAATTAGCTTTAGGACAAAACGTATTAGTAGGTTTCATGACATGGAATGGTTATAACTATGAAGATGCTGTTATCATGTCAGAAAGATTGGTTAAAGAAGATGTTTATACTTCAATTCATATTGAAGAATATAGCATTGAATGTCGTGATACAAAATTAGGCCCAGAAGAAATTACTAGAGATATTCCTAATGTAGGTGAAGAAGCAAGAAAGAACTTAAATAGCGAAGGTATCATTATGATTGGTGCTGAAGTTAAAGAAGGAGATATTTTAGTAGGTAAAGTAACTCCTAAAGGTCAAGCTGAATTATCTGCTGAAGAAAAATTGCTATTAGCTATCTTTGGTGAAAAATCTAGAGAAGTTAAGGATAATTCATTAAGAGTACCTCATGGTGGTGCTGGTATTGTTCATGATATTAAAGTATTCACTAGAAAAAATGGTGATGAATTACAACCAGGTGTTAATAAGGTTGTTAAAGTATATATCGTACAAAAACGTAAGATTAGTGAAGGTGACAAGATGGCAGGACGCCATGGTAATAAAGGGGTTATTTCAAAAATCTTACCAATCGAAGATATGCCTCATTTAGAAGATGGTACTATCTTAGATATCATGTTAAATCCATTAGGGGTTCCTTCTCGTATGAATATCGGACAGGTGCTTGAATTACACTTGGGATATGCTGCAAGAGAGTTAGGAGCATATTTCGCTACTCCAGCGTTTGATGGAATTAACGCAAAAGATCTTGAAAATATTATGAAAGAAGCTGGTATGAGCGTTGATGGTAAACAAAGTGTTATTGATGGTCGTACTGGAGAATATTTTGATTCTAAGATTTCTGTTGGAGTTATGTATATGATTAAACTTGCGCACATGGTTGATGACAAGTTACATGCTAGATCAGTAGGTCCTTACTCATTAGTTACTCAACAGCCACTTGGAGGTAAAGCTCAAAACGGTGGACAAAGATTTGGGGAAATGGAAGTTTGGGCACTTGAAGCATATGGTGCAGCTTATACATTACGTGAAATCTTAACTGTTAAGTCTGATGATGTTGTTGGACGTGTTAAGACTTATGAAGCAATTGTTAAAGGACAAAAATTACCTGAACCAGGTTTACCAGAATCATTTAGAGTATTAAAGAAAGAATTACAGGCTTTAGCTTTAGATGTTCGTATGTTGGATGAAGTAGGTAATGAAATTGATGAAAGAAAGATCGAGGATGAAGAACGTCGCTTCCCAATTTCTATTGATACTCCTCAAAAAGAAGAAGTTGTAGAAAAAGAAGTTGAAGGTGATTTTGAAGAAGATGATGAATCATTTGATGATGAAGACGACGCAATCGACAATTATGTAGATGAAATGTTCGATGATGATGAAAGTGAAGAATAGGAGGAAATACCAAAATGGCAGATATTAATAATTTTTCCGCAATTCAGATTGGTTTAGCTTCTCCAGATAAGATCCGTCAATGGTCTTATGGAGAAGTCAAAAGACCTGAAACAATCAACTATCGTTCTCAGAAACCAGAAAAAGATGGTTTATATTGTGAAAAGATTTTCGGTCCTTCAAAGGATTGGGAATGTAGCTGTGGTAAATATAAGAAAGTCAGATATAAAGGAGTTGTCTGTGATCGTTGTGGTGTTGAAGTTACAAAATCTTCTGTACGTCGTGAACGTATGGGGCATATCGAACTTGCCACTCCAATTGCACATATTTGGTATTTAAAAGGAATTCCTTCAAGAATGGGACTTATTCTTGATATGTCACCAAAACAGCTTGAAGAAATTATTTACTTTGTTTCTTACGTTGTAACTGACAAAGGAAATACTCCATTAGAATACAAACAAGTTTTATCTGAAAGAGATTATCGTAATTGTTATGAAAAATTTGGTAATCAATTTGAAGCGAAGATTGGGGCAGAAGCTATTAAAATCTTACTTCAAAAAGTAGATTTAGATGAAGAATTTGAAAACGTGACTAAAGCTTTAAAAGAAGCACAAGGTCAAAAACGTTCTAAATTATTAAAACGATTAGAAGCAATTGATGCATTTAGATCATCAAATAATCAACCAGAATGGATGATTTTAGATGTATTACCAGTAATACCGCCAGATTTAAGACCAATGTTACAATTGGATGGTGGTCGTTTCGCTACTAGCGACTTAAATGATTTATATAGACGTGTTATTACTCGTAATAATCGTTTAAAGAAGTTATTAGAGTTAGGAACACCTTCTATTATCGTTCAAAACGAAAAACGTATGTTACAAGAAGCAGTAGATGCGTTGATCGATAATGGGCGTCGTTCTAAACCTATCACTGGAGCAGGTGGTAGACCATTAAAATCATTAAGCCATACACTTAAAGGAAAACAAGGGCGTTTCCGTCAAAACTTACTAGGTAAACGTGTTGACTATTCAGGACGTTCAGTTATCGCTGTTGGTCCTACATTAAAAATGTATCAATGTGGTATTCCACGTGAAATGGCATTAAATTTATTTAAACCATTTGTTATTAGTGGATTAGTAAGAGAGGCTATTGCAACTAATATTAAGGCTGCTGAAAGATTAATTGAAAAAATGGATGACCGTATCTGGCCAATCGTTGAAGAAGTAATCAAACAACACCCTGTATTATTAAACCGTGCGCCTACTCTACATAGATTAGGTATTCAAGCATTTGAACCTAAATTAGTAGAAGGACGTGCTATTCGTCTTCATCCATTAGTTACTCCAGCGTTCAATGCTGACTTCGATGGTGACCAAATGGCGGTCCATGTACCTTTAGGTGAAGAAGCAATTCAAGAAGCTAGACAATTAATGTTAGGTTCTAACAATATCTTAGGTCCTAAAGATGGTAAACCAATTGTTACACCTTCTCAGGATATGGTGTTAGGAAATTATTACTTAACATTAGAAGTTGCTGATAAAATTGGTGAAGGTACTGTTTTTGCTGATGTAAATGAAGTATTAATGGCTTATGATGCAAAAACTGTACATTTACACACTAGAGTTGCTATTAGAGGTAAATCTTTAAATAATGCAACATTTACTGAAAAACAAAACAATAGTTATTTAATTACGACTGTTGGTAAAATTATTTTCAACCAGATTTTTGAAGGAAACTTCCCATTTATTAATGATCCAAGTAAAGAAAATTTGGTTGCTACTCCTGATAAATATTTTGTTCCTATGGGAACTAATATTAAGGAACATATCGCAAAACAACCTATTATTATGCCTTTAAACAAAAAGGCTTTAGGAAATATCATTAACGAAGTATTTAAGACTTCTGTAATGAAAGATACAAGTGCAATGCTTGATAAGTTAAAAGATCAAGGATTCTACTATTCAACAATTGCTGGTATTACAGTATCAGTATATGATATTCAAGTACCTCAAAGTAAGTATCAATTATTTGATAAAGCTGAAGACAAACTTGAAGTTATTAGAAAATTCTATCGTAAAGGTAAGTTAACTGAAGAAGAAAGAAAGAATTCTGTCATCAAACTTTGGGAAGGTGTAAAAGACGAAGTTCAAGGTGTCGTTAAAGAAGAGTTCGAATCTGATAGAAATAATCCTATCTTCATCATGTCAGACTCAGGTGCTCGTGGTAATATCTCTAACTTTACTCAGTTAGTAGGTATGCGTGGATTGATGTCTAACCCTAAAGGTGAAACTATTGAGTTACCTATCAAATCTTCATTTAGAGAAGGTTTAACTGCATCAGAGTTCTTCATTTCTACACATGGTGCTCGTAAAGGTTCTACAGATACTGCCTTAAAAACTGCCGATTCAGGATATTTAACTAGACGTTTAGTTGACGTTGCTCAAGAAGTCATTATTACTGAAGAGGATTGTAGAACAGATAGAGGATTCTTAGTTACAGAATTATACAATACTGCTGATAATTCTGTAATTGTTCCATTGTATGACAGACTTGTTGGTCGTTATTCATTGAAAGATATCGCTCATCCAGAAACTGGAGAAATCATTGTTCATGCTAATGAAATGATGAATGAATCTCTTGCTAAAAATGTATGTGATGCAGGTATCAAATCAGTAGAAATTAGATCTGTATTTGGATGTCGTGCTCAAAATGGTGTATGTAAACGTTGTTATGGTCGTAACTTAGCTACTGGATTAGAAGTTGAGTTAGGTGAAACAATAGGTATTATGGCTGCTCAATCTATCGGTGAACCTGGTACACAGCTTACAATGCGTACTTTCCACATGGGTGGAGTTGCTGGTGGTGCTGACATCACTCAAGGGTTACCTCGTATTCAGGAGTTATTTGAAGCTAGAAATCCAAAAGCTAAATCTATTATTTCTGAAATCGAAGGTGATGTTTCTAACATCATTGATAACAATGGTAGAGCAGAAATCATTGTTAGCAACACATTAGAAAGCAAGAGCTATTTAGCTCCATATGGTGCTAAATTAAGAGTAAGTGTTGGTGATAGTGTTGAAATTGGTTCTAAAATTACTGAAGGGTCTATTGATCCTAAAGAATTATTAGCTGTTGCAGATGTAGAAGCTGTTGAAAACTATATCTTGAAAGAAGTTCAAAAGGTATACCGTTTACAAGGTATCGAAATTTCAGATAAACATATTGAAATTATCATCAGACAGATGTTAAGAAGAATGAGAGTTATCGAAGGTGGAGATACTGGAGCATTACCTGGAACTCATATCAACATTACTAAGTTTACAGAATTAAATAAAGATGTATTAAGAGATGGAAAACGTCCTGCTGTTGCTAGACCTATTCTTTTAGGTATTACTAAAGCATCTCTTGAAACTGATTCATTCTTATCGGCTGCATCATTCCAGGAAACAACTAAGATTTTAACTGATGCTGCAATTAAAGGTAAGGTTGATCATTTAAGAGGATTAAAAGAAAATGTTATTATTGGTAAGTTATTACCAGCAGGAACAGGTCTTCGTGGTGCTTTGAAATCTCCTGAAACATTAGCTGCTGAAATAGAAGAAGCTAAACAAATGGAAGAATTGGATAAAGTTGTTGAACAACTTGGTACTATTGAGAATGGAGATACATTAGAACAAGCTAAAAACATTGAATTAGAAACTTTTAATACAGTTGAATAATAATTATTAACAGAATAGTTATCTTGACTATTCTGTTTTTTTATGATTTCAACAACCTTTTTTTTAAAAATGTGTTGACATTCAAAAAAAGTTCATTTATAATGTCTACGGTGCTCAAAATTGAGCATATTTATTAAACAAAAAAATTGAAACACCCGGAATTGTGTGTTAATAAAAAGAAAGGAGAAACGAAATGCCTACAATTAATCAATTAGTTAGAAAAGGACGTAGTGAAAAAACTTCTAAATCTAAATCACCAGCGTTAAATAGAGGATATAACTCATTGTTAAAGAAACCAACAAACATTAGTTCACCTCAAAAACGTGGTGTTTGTACACGTGTTGCTACTATGACACCAAAGAAACCAAACTCAGCATTACGTAAGTATGCCCGTGTTCGTTTATCAAATGGTATGGAAGTAACAGCTTATATTCCAGGAATTGGACACAACTTACAAGAACACAGTGTTGTGTTAATTCGTGGTGGACGTGTTAAGGACTTACCAGGGGTTCGTTACCATATTATCCGTGGTACTATGGACTGTGCTGGAGTTAAAGATCGTATGCAAGGACGCTCTCGTTATGGAGCTAAAAGACCTAAAAAATAGAAGATAGGAGGAAAAACTAATGCCTAGAAAAGGACAAGTTGCAAAAAGAGATGTATTACCTGATCCAATTTATAATTCAAAGGTAATTACAAAATTAATTAACAACATTATGCTTGATGGGAAAAAAGGTGTTGCACAAAATATCCTTTATGAAGCATTTCAAAAAGTAGAAGCTAAATCAGGTAAACCAGCTATGGAAGTATTTGATGCAGCTATCAACAATATTATGCCTGTACTTGAATTAAAAGTAAGACGTATTGGTGGAGCTAACTACCAAGTACCTGTTGAAGTATCACCTGAAAGAAGAATGACTTTAGCTTTAAGATGGTTAACTAATTATTCTCGTTTGAGAAATGAAAAAACTATGGTTGATCGTTTAGCAAACGAAATTATTGATGCATCTAACGGAACAGGTGCTTCTGTAAAGAAGAAAGAAGACACTCATAAAATGGCTGAAGCTAACAAAGCATTTGCTCATTTCCGTTGGTAATATTAGAAATATAGTTGAAAGGAGAAAACTATGGCTCGTGAATTTTCATTAGAAAACACTCGTAATATTGGAATCATGGCTCACATTGATGCTGGTAAAACAACAACAACTGAACGTGTTCTTTATTACACAGGTAAAATTCATAAAATTGGTGAAACACATGATGGTGCTTCACAAATGGACTGGATGGAACAAGAACAAGAACGTGGTATTACTATCACTTCAGCTGCAACTACAGCTCAATGGAAAGGATATCGCTTAAACATTATTGACACTCCAGGCCATGTAGATTTCACTGTTGAAGTAGAACGTTCATTACGTGTATTAGATGGTGCAATCACTGTATTAGACTCTAAAGCAGGTGTAGAACCACAAACTGAAACAGTTTGGCGTCAAGCAACTACTTATGGAGTACCAAGAATTGTTTTCTGTAACAAGATGGATGCAATCGGTGCAGATTTCATCATGTCTGTAGAATCGATTGGAAAGAGATTAGGAGCAAATGCTGTAGCTCTTCAATTACCAATTGGAGCAGAAAGTACATTTGAAGGTATTATTGACTTAATGACAATGCAAGCTGTTCATTTTGAAGGGGTTAAAGGAGAAAAATTAGTATATTCTGAAATTCCTGAAAACATGAAAGCTCAAGCAGAAGAATATCGTGAAAAAATGATTGAAGCTGCTGCAAATTATGATGATGATTTAATGATGAAATATTTAGAAGGAGAAGAAGTAACTAACGAAGAAATTAAAGCTGCTATCCGTAAAGGTGTATTAGCTGTTGATTTATTCCCAGTGTTATGCGGTTCTGCATATAAAGATAAAGGGGTTCAGTTAGTATTAGATGCAGTTATTGATTACTTACCAGCTCCTACTGATGTTCCATCAATTAAAGGTGAAGATGAAAATGGTAATGAAGTTGAAAAACATGCAAGTGATGAAGAACCATTTGCAGCATTAGCATTTAAAGTAATGGCAGACCCATTCGTTGGAAAATTAACATTCTTCCGTGTATATTCAGGAACTGCTACATCTGGATCTTATATATTAAACTCTACAAAAGATAAAAAAGAACGTTTAGGACGTATCTTACAGATGCATGCTAATACACGTAAAGAAATTGATATGGTTTACGCAGGAGATATCGCTGCAGCTGTAGGTTTTAAAAATACTACAACTGGGGATACTATCTGTGATGAAAAGAATTTCGTTATCCTAGAAAAAATGGAATTCCCAGAACCAGTTATTGAATTAGCTATCGAACCAAAGACTAAGAATGACCGTGATAAATTAGGTAATGGTTTATCAAGATTAGCTGAAGAAGACCCAACTTTCAGAGTTTCTACAAATCCTGAAACTGGAGATACTATCATTGCTGGTATGGGTGAATTACACTTAGACGTAATCGTAGATCGTTTAAGAAGAGAATTCAAAGTTGAAGCTAACGTAGGTGCTCCACAAGTTGCTTATAGAGAAACTATTAAGAAGTCAGCTGATTGTGAAGGTAAATTCGTTAGACAATCTGGTGGTCGTGGACAATACGGACACGTATGGATTAAATTCGAACCTAATGAAGGTAAAGGATTTGAATTCGTTGATGCTGTTGTTGGTGGAACAGTACCAAGAGAATATATCGGTTCTGTTAAAGCAGGTTTAGAAGATGCTTTACAAAACGGTATGATTGCTGGATATCCAGTATTAGACATCAAAGCTACATTATTTGATGGTTCTTACCATGATGTCGATTCATCAGAAATGGCTTACAAAGTTGCTGCAAGCTT
Source organism: Bacilli bacterium (assembly GCA_036308445.1). GTDB lineage: Bacteria > Bacillota_I > Bacilli_A > Erysipelotrichales > Coprobacillaceae > MGBC113645. The sequence goes on from JAXJVS010000164.1 coordinate 30,088, forward strand.
AGCATTAAAAGCTGCTGGTAAAAAATGTGATCCAGTTATCTTAGAACCAATCATGGCTGTTGAAGTCGTAGCACCAAGTGAATATTTAGGTAGCGTTATGGGAGATATCTCTTCTAGACGTGGTATGATTGAAGGACAAGAAGAAAGAGGAAATGCTATTGTTGTACAAGCTAGTGTACCACTTTCAGAAATGTTCGGTTATGCAACTGATTTAAGATCATTTACACAAGGTCGTGGAAATTACACTATGCAATTTGATCGTTATGAAGCAGTTCCTAAATCAATTAAAGAAGAAATTATTAAGAAAAACGGTTCTAATAACTAATTCTAATAAAAATATTGCAATTTGTGATTAAATCTATTAGAATGTAGTTGTTAATAAATTAAAATTTAAATAGGAGGAAGCTATAATGGCTAAAGAAAAATTTGACCGCTCTAAAGCGCATGTTAATATCGGAACTATCGGTCACGTTGACCATGGTAAAACAACTTTAACTGCAGCTATCACTACAGTTCTTTCTAAAAAAGGACAAGCAGCTGCAATGGATTACGCTGCAATCGATGCTGCACCTGAAGAAAAAGAACGTGGTATCACAATCAACACTGCACACGTAGAATATCAAACTGAATCTCGTCACTATGCACACGTTGACTGTCCAGGTCATGCTGACTACATCAAAAACATGATTACTGGTGCTGCACAAATGGATGGTGCTATCTTAGTAGTAGCTGCTACAGATGGACCAATGCCTCAAACTAGAGAACATATCTTATTATCTCGTCAAGTAGGTGTACCTTACATTATTGTATTCTTAAATAAATGCGATATGGTTGATGATGATGAATTATTAGACTTAGTAGAAATGGAAGTTCGTGAATTATTAGATGAATATGACTTCCCAGGTGATGATACTCCAATTATCCGTGGTTCTGCATTAGGTGCATTAAACGGAGATGAAAAATGGACTGGTGCTATCGATGAATTAATGGAAGCTGTTGATACTTATATCCCAACTCCAACTCGTGACACTGATAAACCATTCTTAATGCCAGTTGAAGATGTTTTCACTATCACTGGACGTGGAACTGTTGCTACTGGACGTGTTGAAAGAGGACAATTAAAATTAAATGATCCATTAGAAATCGTTGGTATTCATGATACTCAAAATACAGTTGCTACTGGTATCGAAATGTTCAGAAAATTATTAGATTATGCTGAATCAGGAGATAACGTAGGTGTATTATTAAGAGGTATTAACCGTGATCAAATTCAACGTGGACAAGTATTAGCTAAACCAGGATCAGTACATCCACATAAAAAATTCAAATCTCAAGTTTACGTATTATCAAAAGATGAAGGTGGACGTCATACTCCTTTCTTCGCTCATTACAGACCACAATTCTACTTCAGAACTACTGACGTAACTGGTACAATTGAATTACCAGAAGGTGTAGAAATGGTTATGCCTGGAGATAACGTAGAATTAACTGTTGAATTAATTGCTCCTATCGCTATCGAAAAAGGAACTAAGTTCTCAATTCGTGAAGGTGGTAGAACAGTTGGTTCAGGAAATATCTCTGAAATCATTGAATAGTATTAATTAAAAAGATATCTTCGGATATCTTTTTTTCTTTTTTTTATTATGTTAGAATGAAAAAGGGTGATCTTATGGAAAAAATGTTTTTCTTCGATATTGATGGGACATTATTGGATTTTACGAAAGGCTTATATACAATTAGCGAAAAAACAATAGAATCTATGAATAAGTTGAAGGAGCAAGGACATTCTGTTTTTTTGGCTACTGGCAGATGCAAATGTTTTGTTTTAGATGAAGTTATGAAGTATCCATTTAGTGGTTATGTTACTTGTAATGGTGGATACATTGAATATAAAGGAAAAGGAATATATAAAAATATAGTTCCTGCCAAGGCGATTGAAACGGCTCATAATTTATGTAAAGAAAATGGTTGGTTATACTATTTTGAAGCAAACGATAAAATATATGTATTAGATAAAGATGATCCAAAGCATATTCAATTTAGAGATGGATGGGGTATGAAAGAAAGTACAATATGTGATGATTTTGAATTTGATAAAATCGAGACTTATATTGGAATGATTGTGATTAATGATAAGGGGGATATACCTTTAATGGTAGAAACTTTATCACCATATTTTGATATACAAAAGCATAATAGTGGAAATTCTTTTGATTTAACCTTAAAAGGCGAATCCAAGGGTGCAAGTATAAAACGTTTAGCTAATGCTTTAGGAATTGATATAAAAGACACAATTGCATTTGGTGACGGGAGAAATGACATAGAAATGTTAGAAACAGTTGGATTAGGTATTGCCATGGGTAATGCGGTTGAGGAAGCTAAAGAGGCCAGTGATTATATTACGGATAGTGTATTAGATGAGGGAATTACAACTGCTTTAAAAAAATTTTCATTCATAAAATAGCAAAAATACATTAATATCCATTTTTCCGTGAATAATATTGAAATCGGTTACGATATTTGATAAAATAGTATTACAGAGTTTTCTGAATTTATTATTTAAAAGGAGATATAAAAATGGATGAACAAGAACAAGTAGTAATTAACCTTATCGTAAACAGTGGTAGTGCAAGAAGCTCAGCTATCGAAGCTATTCAATACGCTAAGGCTGGAGATTTAGCTAAAGCTGAAGAATCTTTACAACAAGCAAAAGAAACAGTTAATGAAGCACATCATGCTCAAACTGAATTAATTCAAGCTGAAATTAGAGGAGAAAAAGCTCCATTAAATTTATTAATGGTACATGCTCAAGACCACTTAATGACTGCATTAGTAGTTATTGATTTAGCTCAAGAATTCGTTGATTTATATAACAAAATCAAATAATAAGTTTACTAGAGAAAGGGGATTCCCCTTTTTTTATTATAGAATAAAAAACACATAAAAAAAACAAAACGGAAAAAAGCACGATGAGAAGGGGAAAAAAGGGGAGAAAGAGGAGAAATCAGAGAAAAAAGGAGAAAAAAAGTGAAAAAAAAGCTTTACAAAGGAAGGAGAAGGTGGTAATATAAATGAGCACTCGGCGGAAAGCGAGTGAGAGGACATTGAAAACTGAACAGAAACACGTCAGAATAATTTGGATTTTAGATAGAAAAAAAGAGTCAAGAAGACATGAAGTTGTCTGAAGAATAGAAGACAATGGAGAGTTTGATCCTGGCTCAGGATGAACGCTGGCGGCGTGCCTAATACATGCAAGTCGGACGCATCACCTTGGTGATGAGTGGCGAACGGGTGAGTAATACATAAGCAACCTGCCCTTTCGAGGGGGATAACAGCTGGAAACGGCTGCTAAGACCGCATAGGCATGGAGACCGCATGGTCTGCATGTTAAATATCCCACGGGATAGCGAGAGGATGGGCTTATGACGCATTAGCTGGATGGTGAGGTAGCGGCTCACCATGGCGACGATGCGTAGCCGGCCTGAGAGGGTGAACGGCCACACTGGGACTGAGACACGGCCCAGACTCCTACGGGAGGCAGCAGTAGGGAATTTTCGGCAATGGGCGAAAGCCTGACCGAGCAACGCCGCGTGAGGGAGGAAGTCCTTCGGGATGCAGACCTCTGTTATAAAGGAAGAACGGCATAGTCAGGGAATGGGCTATGAGTGACGGTACTTTATGAGAAAGCCACGGCTAACTACGTGCCAGCAGCCGCGGTAATACGTAGGTGGCGAGCGTTATCCGGAATCATTGGGCGTAAAGAGGGAGCAGGCGGTCATGCAGGTCTGAGGTGAAAGCCCGAAGCTAAACTTCGGCGAGCCTTGGAAACCGAATGACTGGAGTGCGGTAGAGGAACGTGGAATTCCATGTGTAGCGGTGAAATGCGTAGATATATGGAGG
>JAXJVS010000165.1:0-27333 GCA_036308445.1 Bacilli bacterium
CCTAATTCATTGAAAACTTCTTTAATTTTTGCATCCATAATTCACCTCCAGATACTTAGTACACTAATAAGTATAGTTAGTATGCTAAGTATTGTCAATGTATAAACATTATTCCTTATTTATATACTGGTTAATGATATTTTCTATTTCTAACTCAGTAATATTTCCTCTATCAGTTCAGATTCTAATGACATTATACCTTGTATATAATCAACAATCACTAGAATAGAATTTTTCAAATAATCACTTTTCTTAAAAAAAGACTTATCATTCGATAAGTCTTAATAAGCTCTTGCAAAATAAACAATATGTTTTGCTTTCTTACCACAAATAGGACATACACCTTCAGCTTCAACTGTAGTATCAATACAGCGAGAAGTAGCAGCAGTATCTTCTTTTATTTTAACTTCGCATTCTTCATCACCACACCAAGGCATTTTTATATATCCACCCTTAGTATTTAATACTTCTTTGAATTCTTCGAAAGTTGTGACATTAGTAATATGTTCATTTCTAAATGATAATGCTTTTGTATACATTTCTTCATGAATTTCATCTAATAATTTAGCAATCACTTCTGGTAAATTTTCATCCAATGTTAAAGTGATTTTTTCACCATTAACACGTTTTGCTACGACACATTGTCCATTTTGTAAATCTCTAGGTCCTATTTCTAATCTTAAAGGAATTCCTCTCATTTCAGCTTCAGAGAATTTCCATCCTGGTGTTTTATCACTAGCATCTACCGATACTCTAATTCCAGCTGCTTTTAAGGAATCTGCAATTTCATTAGCTTTATCTAAGATTCCTTCTTTATGTTGTTGAATAGGAATAATCATCACTTGTGTAGGAGCAACTCTTGGTGGTAATACTAATCCATTATCATCACCATGTACCATGATAATAGCTCCTAATAATCTTGTAGAAACTCCCCATGATGTCTGATGAACATGTTTTAACTTGTTATCTTTATCTAAGAATTTCATATCAAATGCTTTTGCAAATCCATCACCAAAATAATGAGAAGTCCCTGATTGTAAAGCTTTACCATCATGCATTAAAGCTTCAATAGTATATGTTTCTACAGCTCCTGCAAATTTTTCTCTTTCAGTTTTTCTACCAGTAACCATTGGAATAGCTAATAATTCTCTAGCTGTTTCTTCATAAATTCCAAGCATTCTCATAGTTTCTTCTCTTGCTTCTTGTTCAGTAGCATGAATTGTATGACCTTCTTGCCATAAGAATTCAGAACCTCTTAAGAATGGTCTTGTTGTTTTTTCCCAACGAACGACACTACACCATTGATTATATAATTTAGGTAAATCTCTATATGAGTTTACAATTTTTGCATAATGTTCACAAAATAATGTTTCTGAAGTAGGACGAATAATTAAATTCTCTTCTAAATTATCTAATCCACCTCTAGTGACAACTGCACATTCAGGAGCAAATCCTTCAACGTGATCAGCTTCTTTTTTTAGTAATGATTCAGGAATTAACATCGGCATATAAACATTCTGATGTCCTGTTTCTTTAAATTTTTTATCCATATATGCTTGAATCATTTCCCATAAAGCATACCCATATGGACGATAAATAATGAATCCTTTAACACTCGAATAATCCATTAATTCAGCTTTACGACAAACATCTGTATACCACTTAGCAAAGTCTTCATCTCTAGATGTTATCGCATCATTTTTTATATTATTTTTTGCCATATTCTCTCCCTCTTTCTATTTTTATCATATTATACAAGAATTTTGACTTTTTACAATCTCTATCTCTTTTTTCTTCTCTTCTTTTTTACACTCAAACCTTCTTCATCACCTTTAAAGAAAGTATAATCAGATAACTCATATGTCTCATATCCTAATTTAGCTACTGCTTTTGCAGCATTATTCGCTTTACCAAGCATAATTGAATAAAAGTAATATTTAATACTTTTATCAGGATAGTATTCTTTAAAATCTTTTACTAATCTATATGGTAGGTTTTCTGAACCCATTATATGTCTTTCATCATAACTCTTTAACTCATCCACATTAATAATCATAATCCCTTCAGGATCATTTAAATAGTTTTGATAAGCTTCATTTACATCTAATTTTTCAATCTTTTTAAATAAGCCAAACATCGTATTCCTCCAATCTTCTATATAATAACACGATATTTATCATTTTTCTATTGATTTTCTATTTTTATTGTGATATTATATACGAGCAGTGAAAAATACTGATTAAAAATAGGGGTATGGTTCAATGGTAGAGCATCGGTCTCCAAAACCGTTGATGCGGGTTCGATTCCTGCTACCCCTGCCATGAGAGAATAAGCCTTGATTATATCAAGGTTTTTTTTATTTTATAAAATTAATATTTTTACTTGTAAGCTGCAAAAACAAACATGAAAACTATAACAGATTTTATAAGTTAGACTATAATAAATATGTACTACTTTTCACAAAGTATGAAATTGAATACTGAAAAAATGGGCAATACCATATAAGCGACTTTAAGTCATTTATAATTATAAAAGTTACACATTACATAGCTTTATTTACCCATCAATTTACAATCAACATAAATTATTAAAATATATTTTATCTCTTCCGTCATTCTATGAATTACAATTTAGACAATGAAAGAATATCAATCCTTCATTAATCATTAAAAATATTCTTAAGTGACATCATTCTCTTTGATTTCTGGTAAACCAGTAATACTTGTTAAAACTGATGAAATACCAGCAGTCAACGAAATAGAAATAATGGCTAGCCAATTCATATCAGTTACCATATTACCAACAGTCATTAATGATAAAGCAGTTTGTGCCATTGTTTTTACTGCTCTTACAGCTGCAGCTTTTAACCATTTTTTATTCATGTTATCCCCTCCTCTAAATTTAGCATATACGTGATACTTACTAGCTGTGCAGATAACAAGCCTATCTTTTTCATATGACTTCTTAACATCTATTACCAAAACTCGTAATAACAATATTTAATACAAATTCTCCTTAGCAATTAAGAGAAGCGAGGTGAAGGAAAAGAAAGTAATAAAATCTTTCATTGCTCTAAAATCTATAGATATTATTTCATCTATGATTATTATTGCTTTTATATTTTTTCAGCATTTGACTTTATGATTAGAAATTCTTATCTAATAAAAAAAGTCATCTAATGATGACTTTCATACATTATTTAGTTAATAATGATGCAGCTGCTTCATCTACAACTAATACTACATCTGGATGGTTTTGTAATGCACTTGCTGGTAATTCAACAGTTGGTTCATCTTCTACCATTCCTTTAACAGCTTTAGCTTTTCCTTCACCACAAGCAATTAGTAATACTTTTTTAGCATTCATAATATTAGCAATTCCCATAGTTACAGCATGTGTTGGAACTTCTTCGATTTTTCCATCAAAGAATAAACGAGCATTATCTTCAATAGTAGATTGTTTTAATTTGATGTAATGAGTAGTTGAATCAAATGATGTACCTGGTTCATTGAATCCGATATGTCCATTAGATCCAATTCCTAATAATTGTAAATCCACTACATTTTCATCTAATAATTTGTTGTAAGCAGCACATTCTTCTTCAATACTTCCTTGTCCTTTAGGTACATGAACATTGTTCATATCAATATCTAATTCATTGAATAAGTTACTGCACATAAAGTAGTGATAACTTTGTGGATGTGATTGAGCTAATCCATAGTATTCATCTAAGTTAAAAGTTTTAATATTTTTATAAGATGTACCATTAACTTTATGATCTTCTCTCATTAATTCATACAATCTAATTGGAGTTGATCCAGTTGCTAAACCTAAATTCGAATTAGGATTTCCTTTCACTTGTTCTAGCATAATTTCGCAAGCTTTTTGACTTGCTTCTTCATAATCTTTCACAATAATTAATTTCATTGGCTTTGTCCCTCCTACCAATAATAATTATACAATAAACAACATACATAAAAAAGACATTTTTATATTATTTTTTCATTTTATGAAAATACATTGCATTTATATCAGACTTATATTTGGCATTATTTTCAAAAAATATTAACAATTTCTTTATTTTTTATAGATAAATGTGAATGAAATAATATTAATTCTTTATTTTCATCTCAAAATATTGTAAAATAGAAGTATATATGGAGGTAGGTCGAAAATGACAAAAATTAATGGAATTGGGGCATCTAATGGTATTGCTATTGCAAAAGCATATAAATTAGTAATGCCAGATTTAACTGTAACTAAAACAGTTATTGAAGATGTAGAAAGTGAAATCAAAAAATATGAAGCTGCAATGGAACAAACTGCAAAAGAATTAGCATTAATCAAAGAAGCTGCTTCAAAAAATTTATCACCAGAAGAAGCTGCTGTATTTGATGCTCATGCATTAGTATTAGCAGACCCTGAAATGAAAACTCAAGTTGAAGACAAAATCAAAAACGAAAAAGTTAATGCCGAATCTGCATTAGAAGATGTAGCTAATAGCTTTGTTATGATTTTTGAATCAATGGGTGACGAATATTTCAGAGAAAGAGCTGCTGATATCAAAGACGTTTCTCGTCGTTTATTAGCTAACTTACTTGGTAAACCATTACCAAATCCTGCTTTAATTGATGAAGAAGTAGTTATTATTGCTGATGATTTAACTCCTTCTGATACTGCTCAATTAAACAAAAACTTTGTAAGAGGATTTGCTACTAACATTGGTGGTAGAACTTCTCACTCTGCAATCATGGCTAGAAGTTTAGAAATCCCTGCTGTAGTTGCATGTAAAACAATTACTGAAGATGTAAATGATGGAGATATGATTGTATTAGATGGTATTGAAGGTGTTGTTGTTATCAATCCTGATGAAGATACAGTTAAAGCATATACTACTAAACGTGATGAATTCATCGCTTACAAAGAAGAATTAAAGAAATTAGTTAATGAAAAAACTGTTTCTACAGATGGTCATCATGTAGAATTAGTAGCTAATATTGGTGGTGCTAAAGATTTACCAGGTGTTAAAGAAAATGGTGCTGAAGGTGTTGGTTTATTTAGAACTGAATTCTTATACATGGAATCTGCAGATTTACCAACTGAAGAAAGACAATTTGAAGTTTACAAAGAAATCTTAGAAGCATTAGAAGGTAAACCAGTTGTAGTTAGAACATTAGACATCGGTGGAGATAAAGAAATCGAAGCTATTGATTTACCAAAAGAAATGAACCCATTCTTAGGTGTTCGTGCTGTACGTTTATGTTTCCAAAGAGAAGATATCTTTAGAACTCAATTAAGAGCTTTATTAAGAGCTAGTGTTTATGGTGATTTAAGAATCATGTTCCCTATGATTGCTACTTTACAAGAATTTAGAAAAGCTAAGGGAATCTTAATGGAAGAAAAAGAAAAATTAGTTGCTGAAGGTGTAGAAGTTTCTGATACAATTCAAGTTGGTATCATGATCGAAATTCCTGCTGCTGCTGTATTAGCTGATCAATTTGCTAAAGAAGTTGATTTCTTCTCAATCGGAACTAATGACTTAATCCAATACACATTTGCTGCTGACAGAATGTCTTCAGGTGTATCTTACTTATATCAACCATACAACCCATCAATCTTAAGATTATTAAAACATGTAATCGATTCTGCTCACAAAGAAGGTAAATGGGCTGGTATGTGTGGAGAAATGGCTGGAGAACAAATGGCTGCTCCATTATTATTAGGTTTAGGACTTGATGAATTCTCTATGTCTGCTACTTCAGTATTAGCTCAAAGAAAATTAATCAGAAACTTATCTAAAGCTGATATGGAAGAATTAGCTAACAAAGCTTTAAACTGTGGAACTATGGAAGAAGTAGTTGCATTAGTTAAAGAAGTTGTAGAATAATAAAAAATAAAACAACGGAGTCAATCCGTTGTTTTTTTATTGATATGGATTTTTTGGAACAATTAATGAACCTATAATATAAGCTAGTAAGCCACTTCCCCATCCTAGACATAAAGCAACAGCTATAATTCTAACAATACTTGGATCAATATTAAAGTATTCTGCTATACCACCACATAATCCTGTAATCATAACATCTTTGTTTGAACGATATAATCTTTTTTCCATATTTTATTCCTCCTTAATCTTAACATTACCCATTCCACAATTAATATCTATAAAACAATCTTTATCATCAATAACAGATTGACTTTGAGCAACACCACTATACTCATCATCACCAATAACAACATTTCCCATACCACAATCAACTTTATAACCAAAATCAACCAATTGGCTTTTCAGTTTAACATCTACATTACCTATACCACAATCAATTTTCATACCATTTCTAATATTGAGATTCAATACTTTCAATTCACCAGCACCAACTTTTGCATCCAAATAGATAGTATTCACTGAACTCACTATTAATTGACCAAACCCTGTTTTTAAACTTGTAGATTCAAACATATAATTTTCTGGTACCTCAATAACTATATTCAATGTCTTATTTTTATCTATCCATGAATTGTTTTGTTTAATATTTAAACAATTATCATCAAGAAATATTTCACAATAATCTTTATCAGATACTTTAACTGCTACATCTTTTTTATTTTTTTCTATCACTTCAATTTTAGCACTCATAACATCTATATTAAGTGCATTTATTTCTTCTATAGAGTAATTATCTTTTAAAGAATAATTGATATTTGATTCAAACTCTTGAATTTCATTAGGAATCAATTTTTGAATTTCATTTTGACCGCCCAAATATAAACCACATACAACGAAAATAAATCCTATAAAAATTAAAATAATAAACTTATATTTTTTCATGAAGGTATCCTCCTAGCTAATATAGAAGATATCCAGTCTTTAGATGTATTTATTACCTTAGGTATAAATGATTTAAAAAACCATTTTGCTGCCATCCCTACTACATTTCCAAACGCTATCAATATTAGTCCAATACCAACAAAAATCAATCCTGCTCCTAAATATTGAAATATATTTAACACTCCAAAAGCAATACAAAGCGCACCAATTACATATAATACAAAAGTTATGATCCAAAAACCAAAGAAAAATAAAACAATTGAAGTTATTACCCCAGCCATACCAAAGAGCGCATTCAACAATGAAGATATTGGTACACATAAACAAAGAATTAAAATCAAAAAAATCATTTTATCTTTTTTATTCATCTTTTCTTTGTTTTTAACTTCTTGTATTTCATTTTTATCTTTATACTTGTTATTAGTTATACCTTCATCTCCAATCTCAATATTCTGTTCAAAGTCATTATTTAAACTATCTCTAATTATTAAAGATAATTTTTCTGGACTACCTAATGTCTCAATGATTTGAGACTCATTATCATACCCCGCCTCATCAAAATAAGATCGATAATAATCTATAGCCTCATCTCTATCTATTTTATCAATATCACTCAACAATTCTTCCAATCGCTTTAAATACTGATTCTTATTCATGATTGAAATCCCCCTCAAATAAAGCATTAATCTTTCTAGTATATTCATACCATTCTGATTTATATATAGCTAATTGTGCCAATCCTTTACTCGTAATTTTATAATAACGTCTATTTCTCCCTTGATATTGCTCATCATAGGTCTCTAGACAGTTATCCCTTAAAAGTCTTCTTAATACAGGATATAAAGTAGATTCAGAAACTGATATGACTCTTTGAACTTCTTGGGTAATTTTATATCCATAAGTTCCTTTTTCATCCATTGAAACAACCGATAAGACCACCGCATCCAGTAAAGCTGCTCCAGTATTAAATATCATTTCATCACCTTCTCTTCATATAATACTATACGACATATAATATTATAAGTCAATAAAAAGAAGAACTATTCTGTTCTTCTATGTTCAATATAGCTCGTTATAGCATAAAAACAAGGAATTGTTAAGAAAACAATCCATCCGGGATGCCAATAATGATAATAAAAACCAAGAATAAAAAATATCAAAAGACAAAATATTGGATATGCGAACTTAGAAAGTTTTCTTTTTCTTATTACTGATACTAAGCTATCAAATATAGGTATCAGTAAAATAAATATCCAAGTAGGATGATACATTCCAGTGATAAAAGCATACATTAATATTCCAACAACAATAATAACATCAAATGGAAAACAACTCTTATGATGATGTATAAATTCATCTTTTTCGTATTTTTTTCCATCTATAAAGACTCCATCTTTATTAATATCAACATAGTGACCATCTTTTTCATTAACATGTATACCTTCCCATGAAACATGCATCTCATCACCTTGATTTTCCTTTACATGTATGCCATTAACTCCCACAGAAACATGCTCATCATCATCTTCTTTTCTAGTTGGCTCAAGTAATAACAATTCATCTAACGAAATACCATATAATTTAGCCAGCTGAATAAGATTATCTGTATCTGGAGATGCCTCAGCTCTTTCCCATTTACTTACTGCTTGCCTGCTTATTCCTAACTTTTGAGCTAATTGTTCTTGTGATAATCCTTTTTCTTTTCTCAATTGTAATAATTTATTAGCAATTTCTATATTCATATCTCTCACCGCTTGTCTTAATCATAATGAAAATCATAAGTTGCTGCAAGAAATTTGAGTTTGAAATAAGGAAACTATTGGTTGCATCAACAAAAAAACAATAACAAAAGTTATTGTTTTTTTACTATTATCTCTCTAATGCTAGCTTAGCAAGCGCTAAAGCGCCACAGATTCCTGCATTATCACCAAGTCCTGGATAAACAATATAGTCTTTAATCTTATCAGTTGTAATTTCATCTTTTTGAATATATCCATTTAAACGTTCTTGCAAATATTTATGAATCATAGGGAATAATTGTTTCTGATGCATAACTCCTCCACCTAAAATGATTTTCTTTGGTGAAATAGTTAATACATAGATTGCTAATGCTTGAGCAATATACCAAGCTTCTAAATCCCATGCAGGATGATTTTCTGGTAAATCATTACCCTTGATTCCCCATCTTTCTTCAATAGCAGGTCCAGCTGCTAAACCTTCAAAACAAGTTCCATGATAAGGACATTTTCCCTTATAATTATCATCATCCCTTAAAGTCAATAACATATGTCCCATCTCAGGATGTAATAATCCATGTACAAGATTTCCTTCTACGATAGCTCCTCCACCAATACCAGTTCCAATAGTTAAATATAAAGCACTATCCATTCCTTTTGCAGCTCCAAAATAAGCTTCTCCTAATGCAGCACCATTGACATCAGTATCAAAACCAATTGGTAAATTAGGATAATGATTATTTAAAGCTCCTACAACATTATAATGAGACCATCCTGGTTTTGGGGTTGTTGTTATATAACCATATGTTGGACTCTTTAAATCCGGATCAATAGGACCAAAACATCCTAAACCAATAGCTTCTACATTTTTTCCATCAAAAAATTTGAATACATTATTCATTGTTTCTTCTGGAGTTGTTGTTGGAAAAGCTCCTCTCTCTAATACATTTCCATTTTCATCTCCAATAGCTACTACAAATTTAGTACCTCCTGCTTCAATAGCTCCTAATTTCATATTATTTCCTCCTTATAACTATTATTTTATTTTAAAAAGAAAAGGAAGTAAACAACAAAGATACTTCCTTTAAATCTTTATAATTTTATTTCAATAGAAACAAAACAATTCTACGTTTTATGAAATAAAATTTCATTTCTTTTCTTTTAATTTTTTTCTTGCTGCTCTTATACCTTCTTTTATAACTTCTCTAGCAGCAATAGCTTCTTGTTTTTCTAACGGTCTTACACCATCCAATGGATATTTCATACCTAAATTCTGGTACTTAACCGCTCCCATAGTATGGTAAGGTAAAACATCCAAAGCTTTTACATGTTTTAATGTACCTATGAATTCACCCAATTTATATAGATATTTATCATTTTGTGTAATACCTGGTACCACAACATGACGTATCCATATTTCACATCCTTTATTATCAATATATTTCGCAAACTTCAATATATTTTCATTAGATTGAGCAGTCAATTTTTTATGTTCTTCCAAATCAATATGTTTAATATCTAGCATGACCAGATTAGTAACAGCTAATAATCTATCTACTTTTTTTAAGTATTCTTTACTTTCATTAAACATAATTCCAGATGTATCTAAGCATGTATGAATCCCTCTTTCATGACATTTCTCAAATAATTCCGTTAAGAATTCCATCTGCATCATCGGTTCACCACCTGTAACAGTAATTCCCCCGTTTTTATAAAAGTTCTTTTTCTTTTCAAATTCTTTAAGAATTTCATCAACTTCCATTGTTTGTCCAACATGTGGCTGCCATGTATCTGGATTATGACAATATAAACACCTCATAGGACAACCTTGTGTAAAAACAACAAAGCGTAATCCAGGACCATCTACAGTTCCACATGTTTCAATAGAATGCACATAACCTTTCATGTTAACACCTACCTAAAATTTTATAATTCTATTCTAACACAAATTGATTATAAAAACTATTTATACACTCAATAAATATAAAAAACGATGATTGCAGTTCTAATTTTGTATTTTTATTTCTAATCCCGTATTATTATCATCATTCCTTAACATAGATTCTAAATATAATTTATAAAAGTTATCATCCTCTTTCATAATTAATGTATATCCTTCCATATTCATGATTTCATCTTTAACCGATGCAATTGTACCAGCAAAATAATGTTTATTTGCTAAAACAATAGCTTTTCTCTTTAATAACGCTCCTTCATCATCAGTTTCATTATAAAACTTATTATTTCCTACTTCATCAAAATAATCTTCAGAGTTTTTGCTTATCATTAGTGATTGAGTATTATACTTTATCTTATCATTACTCATTTCTAACAATCCATATTGCAAAGGATTAACAACCAAAGAAGAAGTAGCAATCTCTTTTATTCCATCCACATCTAATATAGATTGCATATGAAGATGCCCACTTAAAACGATAGGCACACTATAAGAATGAAATAAATCAATAAATGTTTCATTATCAGCTATAGTATATCCATTATTCAATAACTCACTATGAATTCCCAAATTATGATGCATCGCAATTAACGGAACCCTATTATTCTTCTTACTATATTCCAATCTATTCATTAACCATTTCTTAGTAGAATCTGTTATCTTTCCTCCAGTATCCAATGCACTACCAGTGGTCATTTCATGAGTATTACTATCTATAACAATTAGAGAATACTTATCATTTAAATGAATCTCATAACTTAAAGACTCTTTATGTTCACAAACAGATATATCATATCCAAAATCTTTATATATATCTTTAAAGTCTTCACCACTAATATTATCTACTTCAATATAATCATCTTTACCATATCCTTTAGTATAAATATTATCAATATCATGATTTCCTGCTGTTACAGCTACCTGAACCCCATTATCCTCTAATCTTTTTAATTTTTCAGCTAACGCTTGATGACTCCCAATTTCTCCATTAAAAGTTAAATCCCCAGTCAATAAAACCATATCAACTTTTTGTTTTATAACACTATCTATAAAAGCATCTATAATCTCATCAGCATATGTAACCATTTTTTCCATCACCATAAAGCATTTCATCTTCAAACCAGCTACAATCCTCATAATACTCTTTTGCAAAATAATGGATATCTGTTGTAACTGCAATTTTAATATCATTATTCTCATTAAAGATTGGTTCTTTTTTACATCCTGTCAATATACATAATATCAATAAATATACAATTCCCTTCATCATTTCTATCACCTATTTTCATTCTATCAGTTATAGAATAAAATGAAAAGAAAAAAGACCCGAAGGTCTTTTCATTACATAGATTGATGGAATGTTCTTGAAATTACATCATCTTGTTGTTCTTTAGTTAACTTAACAAAGTTAACTGCATATCCAGATACACGAATAGTTAATTGTGGATATTTTTCTGGATGTTTTTGAGCATCTAATAATGTATCTCTATTTAATACATTAACATTTAAATGATGCCCACCTTTTTCTGCATAAGCATCTAACATTGAAACTAAGTTTTCTTCTTGTTGTAAACTAGCTGCCATATTTTTAATCCCCTTTCAATTTCTAAAACTCGTCATCATCATCCATAGGAAGATTAGGAATCTTACAAGCAGTATCTCCTAAATCACAATCCATTTTTGTAACAATGTTGACTTCGTCCATAACGATATGAGAATCTTCGTTCACTTTGACATTAATATGTCCAGAACCATCACTCATACGTCCATCTAACATTTTTATTAATTCTTCAATTTCCTTATCAGTAGGCATTATTGATCGATTTCTCCTAAATCAATATCAAGATCACCAGCGAATACTTGATCATCTTTACCTAAAGCACCAGGAACGATAGTAAATGTATTTGAAATACCATCTTGTGCATCTTTGAATGGTAATTTAGCAACTGATGATAATGATGCAATAGCACCGTTCTTATCTCTACCATGCATTGGGTTAGCACCTGGAGCAAATGGTTGTCCACCTTTTCTACCATCAGGAGTAGATCCTGTTGCTTTACCATAAACAACGTTAGAAGTAATTGTTAAGATAGATGTAGTTGGAACCCCACCTCTATAAGTATGATGTTGACGTACCATATCCATGAATGTTTCTACTAACCAAGAAGCGATTTCATCAGCACGATCATCATCGTTACCATATTTTGGATAATCTCCTTCTACTTCGTAATCAACTACGATACCATCTTCATCTCTAATACATTTAACTTTTGCATATTTAATAGCAGATAATGAATCAGTTACTACTGATAAACCAGCAATACCTGTTGCGAAGTAACGTTTAACTTCTCTATCATGTAAAGCCATTTGAATTCTTTCATAAGCATATTTATCATGCATATAGTGAATGATATTTAATGAGTTAACATATACTTTAGCTAACCAAGACATCATATCAGTATATTTTTGAACAACATCGTTATATTCTAAGTAGTCACCTTCAACTGGACGGTATTTAGGACCTACTTGTTTTTTAGATTTTTCATCTACACCACCATTGATAGCGTATAATAAACATTTAGCTAAGTTAGCACGTGCACCGAAGAATTGCATTTCTTTACCAACTCTCATTGAAGATACACAGCAAGCAATAGCATAGTCATCACCATGAGTAACTCTCATTAAATCATCATTTTCATATTGAATTGATGAAGATTCAATTGACATTTTAGCACAGAACATTTTGAAGTTCTTTGGTAAACGAGTAGACCATAAAACTGTTAAGTTTGGTTCTGGTGCAGCACCTAAGTTAGATAAAGTATGTAAATATCTGAAAGATGATTTAGTAACCATATGACGTCCATCTACACCTACACCACCAATAGATTCAGTAACCCAAGTTGGATCTCCTGCGAAAATAGCATTATAATCTGGAGTTCTTGCGAATTTAACAATTCTTAATTTCATGATGAAATGATCGATAAATTCTTGAATTTCTTCTTCAGTGAATACACCATTCTTTAAGTCTCTTTCTACATAGATATCAATGAAAGTAGAAGTTCTACCTAAAGACATTGCAGCACCATTTTGTTCTTTAACTGCACCTAAGTATCCAAAATAAGTCCATTGAATAGCTTCTTGTGCGTTTTTAGCTGGTTTAGAAATATCGTAACCATATTTAGCTGCCATTTCTTTTAATTCACCTAAAGCTCTAATTTGTTCACTTAATTCTTCACGTAATTGGATAACTTTAGAAGTCATTCTTGTTTGAGAAGTAGCTAATTGGTTTTTCTTATCTTCAACTAACTTATCAATACCATATAAAGCAACTCTTCTGTAGTCACCAATGATACGTCCACGACCATAACCATCTGGTAAACCAGTGATAATATGAGCTGTACGACAAGCTCTGATTTCTGGTGTATAAACATCAAATACACCTTGGTTGTGAGTTTTTCTGTATTCTCTAAAGATGTAAGAAATTTCTGGATCTACTTTATAACCATTAGTTTCACAAGCTTGTTCAGCAATACGGATACCACCAAATGGTTGTAAAGATCTTTTGAAAGGTTTGTCAGTTTGAACACCAACGATTTTTTCTTTAGATCTGTCTAAGTAACCAGCATCATGAGAAGTTAATGTAGATACTACTTTAGTATCCATATCTAAAACTCCACCAGCTGCTCTTTCTTGAGCTGTTAAATCCATTACTTGAGCCCATAAATCTTTTGTGTTTTGAGTAGGACCAGCTAAGAAAGAATCATCTCCATCATAAGGAGTGTAGTTTAATTGAATAAAGTCTCTTAAGTTTACTTCTTTATTCCACTTTCCTGCTTGGAATCCTTCCCAAGCATCATTCCATTTTTCTTTAAAAGTCATTTTATAACCCCCTGTATTTTTATTTCGAGTTTATTATAGCACCCCTTAAAAACCTAAGCAATGAATAAGTACATTTTTTTGTGATATTTTTAATTTGGCTATAATTCTCACTGACTTTACAATAATTATTATAGCACTATTTTTTTGAATTTCTAATAATATGCACGAAAAAAAAGAAAGCTTTTGCTTTCTTAAGAAATCATTGACTTTAAATCATTATCAATAGCTTCGCTAGACTTTCCAAATATCAAAGATAAAGAATCTTTTCCTTCAACAATTCCACTAGCTCCTAAAGATTTAATCTTCTCAATGTCAGTTATATGATTATCCTTTAAAACTACACTTAACTTAGAAGGTGAATGAGAAGAAGAAATAATATTTTCTTTTCCTCCTAGAGCCTCGATAAGTGCATTAACATCAATATTAGATTGAGTTACTTTTTTAGGTTTTCTCTTTTTCATATAAGTCACAAAAACAAAATAAGCTACGATTACAACAATAACGCCAATCATTATTGGTAACAAATCCATTATTTCACATCCTTTTTTATTTGAAGTATTTATAAATTATAGTATACTATAAAGGAAGAAAAAAGAAAATAGAAAGGAGATCTTAATGGAAAGACTAAAGAAGATATTTACAGATCATCCCTTATTAATTATAGTCGGTTTGCTTGCATGTATAAGTTGTTTTGCTATTTTGAATGCTGCACCTTTGATTAGCTCAAAAGTAGGTAATCCAAACACTATATGGATAAAACAACTCATATTTTATATATTATCAGCTATTATAGTATTTATTATTTATTATTTAGGTAATGATACAATATATGATAATATACATATTATCTATTACATATGTTTATTTTTATTATTTTTACTTGCTTTTGATCATATTCTTACAAAAAAAATATTAGGATGGCCATCAAGCAGAAATCTAGTACCCTTTGCCAATACCGTTAATGGTGCTACTTCATGGTTCAATCTTCCTGGTTTTAGTTTACAGCCATCAGAATTCATGAAAATTATTATCATTATCTATCTCGCAAAAATCACTAAATTACATAATGATAAAATGTTAATAAGATCATTTCAAAGTGAATTTGATTATATTATTGATGTACTAAAGATTGTTATACCACCAGTACTTCTTATTTTACTACAAAATGATACAGGGGTGGTATTGATTATATTGGTTGGCGTATTCTTTGTTGTATTTTCTAGTGGATTGAGGAATGAATGGTTCAAATTTATTTTTATTGCAGTAGCTGTTATTATTGTAATAATGATATATTTATTCTTGTTCCAGCATGATATTTTTGCTAGTATCATTCCTTCTCACCAATTATCTCGAATATATGGATGGATTGATCCAGAAGGAACAATCGGCAAGGAAGGTTATCAATTATTTTATTCTTTATTATCTTATGGTAGTGCAGGATGGTTTGGTCATGGCTTCCAAGCTGTTATAAAAACTTTCCCTGAAGCTCAAACAGACTTTATTTTTGCAGTTATTACTACTGACTATGGTTTTGTAGGTGGATTTACTACTGTTGCTTTGATAGTGACATTAGACGTTGTGTTATTAAAAATTGGTTTAGATTCTACTAACAATAAAGATAAATTCTTTACAATGGGAATCTTTGGATTATTACTTTTTCAACAAATATGGAATATTGGTATGATTTTAGGACTTTTACCAATTACTGGTATTACTTTACCATTTATATCTTACGGTGGTTCATCATTGCTATCTTATATGATTGCAATTGGTATGTTCTTAAATATCGATGAACAAAATAAAATTGTTAAAAACAAACTTAAAATATAAAGTAGAGGCATAACCTCTACTTTTTTAAATGTATATATTTTTGATATATCGGATGAAAAAAAGATATCTCTACACTATCTAAAAAAAATTCTCCCTCAACTCCACCATATAAACTATCACCAATTAAAGGATATCCAATAGCGGATAAATGAACTCTGATTTGATGAGTTCTACCAGTTTCTAAATGACATTCTACCAAAGAAATACCTTCCTCATATTTAAGAGCGCGATAATGTGTTATTGATTTTTTTCCTCTTTCATCAATAATTCTTCTCATTTGTTTATCCACTTTATAAATTGGCAGGTTAACAGTGCCTTCGCCAATATTTCCTAATACATAAGTATGATAAACTCGTTTAACTTGTTTAATATCCTTTGAAAAAGAATGATGAATATCTCGATATTTCGCAATTAGCATTAAACCACTTGTATCCTTATCTAATCTATTAACAAGATGAACTGTTGAAGATATACCTTTCTTTTTATAATATCCCATAATCGCATTAACTAAGGTATGTGAAGGATAAGTTCTTGTAGGTACACAAGGAATACCTTTAGGCTTATCGATAACCATTAAATATTCATCTTCATAAACAATATCAAAATCTATATCTTCTGCTTCAATTTTACTTATCTCTTCAGGATAAAAAAATTGTATTTTGTCTTTATCCTGAATAATATATCTCACTGTCTGATGAACACCATTCACAAAAATTTCACCATTCATTTTAATCTTTTTTAAAGCTTTCTTGCTTATTCCATTTAAATAGGCAAATTCATCAATCCTTATTCCTGCTTGTTTTTTTTCAACTTTATATTCTTTATTCATTTCAAAAAGGCTCTTTTTACTCTTTCAATAAATGATAAAGGACGATATTGAATAAATCTTGCAGATTGATCTGCAACTTCTATTTCTAAAAAATCAGTATCATCTAAATTAAATACTAAATTATCCAATCCTAAAACAGCTTCAGAAAAGCTCAATGAACGAATACCAATCCTATGTGTTTCATTTAAAATCAAACTAGAAGCTAAAGAACGATAAGCATTATGATGAATACCCGCAATCTCACTTAATTGCATTAATCTTACTCCCGGATAAATAACTGCTCCACCTAAAGAACGATTATAAGCAGTAGATCCAGAAGCAGTAGAAATACACAATCCATTTCCTCTAAATGTTTCCAGATGGTCTTCATCAATAAAAACATCTAACACCAAAGAATGCCTATTATTTTCTATTCTCACTTCATTTAAAGCTAAAGTATCTATATGATTAGTTCTCACATGTAATAATGATCTCTTCATTATTGTACCTTGCTTATTTTTAATATCATCAATAAGCATCTGATAATCACCTTTACGATAATCAGTATAAAAACCTAATGTTCCTGTATGTAGACCAACAAAACACACTTTGTCTAACTGATCAATATATCGATGAACACAATGAAGCATTGTTCCATCACCGCCAACACTAATAACTAAATCCGGACTCATTTCATCATATTCCATGATTTCATCCAATTGTTTTTTTATAATGTTTTTTATTTGTTCTGACCTCATATCAGTTCTTGTTATTACAGCATATTTTTGCATTTTCATCACCTAGTCATATTATATATGAATTGATTTTTTAGTCAATTACAGTTAGAATAATATTGGTGATAAAAATGAATGAACAAATAGAAATAGAATATAAAATTCTTCTTACAAAAGAAATATACAATCAAATATTAAAAGATTACAAAGATAAAATCATTAAAGATTATATACAAACAAATCATTATCTTATTCATCCCTTATTACAACAAAAAAGATATATGTTAAGAATAAGAGAAAAAAACAATCAATTTGAATTAACTTTAAAAAGGCCAGCCAACAATCATCGATTAGAAACAAACATTAACATCGATAAAGAAACAGTTAATAAAATTCTTAATCATGAATATGTCTCTAATAAAATTATGGATATCCTTATCAAGGAAGGAATTAATCCACTAGAATTAAAAAATCAATTTTCCTTAACAACTCATCGTTGTGATATAAAACTCGAGTATGGTATTCTTTCATTAGATGAAAATACTTATTTAGATATAACTGATTATGAATTAGAATACGAAGTCAATAATGAAAAAGAAGGTTTCTTACAATTTCTTGAAATTATCAAACCATATCAATTAACATATTTTGGCAATTGTGCCAGCAAGATAAAAAGAGTCTTAAACCATTTAGGTTAAGACTCTTTTAACAATCATCTTCACAAATCTCTCTTTGTTTGTCACGATCATATTCAGCTTTAATATCAATAAATGCAGGACATGCATCTAGATGATCACATTCTGCTAGTTTTCTTAATTCTCGAGGAATAAAAGCTCTGATTTCTTCAGCATTATAACCAACCTGGAATCTTCTTTCATCAATGATAATAGGTCTTTTTAATATTGAAGGATTTTCCTGAATAAAACTAATCAATTGATTTACTGACATATCATCTATATCTACTTTATTTTCTTTAATAATCTTAGATCTTTTAGAAATGATATCATCAGTACCATTTTCACTTCTTATTAATAATTCTCTTAATTCATCTGCTCTTAGAAGGGTTGAAAAAATATTCTTTTCTATATAAGGTATATTATTTTCTTTTAACCAATTTTTTACTTTTCGACATGATGCACAACTTGGTGCAGTATATATTCTGAGCATATCATCACTCCTTATGCACACATTATACATCATTTTTTCATAATTGTATATTTTTTATGAAATTAACTATATTTATTTTTTAGAAATCAATTCTTCATATAAAATATCATGGATAGATGTATATCCTTTTTCTGTCAACAAAAGTATCTTTTCGTATTGCTTTTCTTTCTGAGTATCTTCAATCATCAATTCTTTACAGATATGTTCAAATACTTCTGAATGATAATAATAAGCTTCTTCTAAAAGTTCTTCAACTATTTGTTTTTTTAATCTTTCATTTCTTGTTAGTCCTAATTCTTTCTCATAAGCTCTTTGCATAACTCTATAATGAAAAGAAGTTATTGGTAAAGTCTCTATAATATGATGAACTTTCTCTTGTTGATGAAAATATATTGTTCCTCTCCTATCTATCATTTTATTTTTAATATCTACTACAAAACAAAAATGAGTATCACCAACAATATATATACCATCTTCTAGATCATCTATAATAATTGTTCCATATAAAAAATCATATAATTCATTTAAAGAAAGATGAAACATAACTAAATAAGGGTATTCTTCATAATTATCATCATCTTCCCATTCATAAGGTTCTAATATTTCTTCATCATCAGATACAAAATTAACTAAAATCATAAACATCCCCCTTAAAAATCTATGTTTATTATGCCTTGAATATAACTATTTATAATTTTTAATATTTTTTTCTTATATAAATATTTCCTTAACTTTCAGAAAATCTAAAGATGTTTTACTATTATTATCAATAAAAAAATAAAAAGACCTATTCTCATAAGTCTTCTTATCATGATTAAACTTTTTCTTATCCCAGGACTCACAACTATTTGTGCCTATATGTTATCTTCAAATAATTCATTTTTCTTATATTCTAAAAATCTTAATTTTGCTTTTTTAAGTAAATGCTTATTTTCTAATATATGTTCATAGTAAGGAATTCTTTCTTCAACTTTCAATAAATTAAAATACTCACAATCAGCATCCTTAATATTTTTAGTTGGGGAGAACAAGGTACCTCCTATACATATAGGACTATGATATTTACCTTCATATAATCTCAATAGATTTTTATTATGATTAATCTGCTTTAGAAATTGTCTGATCGTTAAATTATAAATCTCGTAATGTTGATCTAGATAGTAAACTTTTGTAAGATTATTATTAAATCTTTCAATATAAATAATATCTTCAGTATTATCTAACTGCAATGACTTCTACCTCTATCAGCGCATCTTTTGGCAACCTCGCTACTTCTACAGCACTTCTTGCCGGATACGGTTCTATAAAATATTGAGCATAAATATTATTCATAACTGTAAAATCATCCATGCTATTAAGATACACAGTTGTTTTTACAACATGTGAAAAATCTAGACCTTGACTTTCTAATAAACCTTTTACATTTTCTAATGCTCTCATAGTTTGTTTTTCAATTCCTTCTGGCATTTCTCCTGTTAATGGATCTAAAGGAATCTGTCCAGAAAAGAAAATCATATTTCCCAAATCTATTCCTTGACTATATGGGCCAATCGCGCCTGGTGCCATATTTGTTTTTATTACTCTTTTCATCAGTATTCCTCCCTTGTCTAACAATTATATCAAAGTCATTTTAAAATAGCCATATTATTTTATGAATCAATTATTGTTTTACAGATTAAAATTTGATAGAATAATGGCATTAGGAGGCGTAAATAATGGATTTTATCAAAAAATTTGCTAAGGAAATAAGTGTATTTGGGTTAGTTATTGTTATTTTCTTAGGTTTATTTGTTTATAGACAGATGACATTTAAGAATTATAAAACAATTAGTGATACAAAATTATCAACAATGGTTGAAAACAAAGAAGATTTTATTGTTGTATTAGGTGATTCTACTGATGATACTATGTATTCTTTCCAATCAATCATGGCAGAATTTACAACTAAAAATAGAGATACTAATCTTTATTATTTAGATACAAACGAATTAGAAGATGCTGATCAATACATTCAAGATACTTTTCATCTAGCAAGTGATTATCCAGTAACTTTAGTGGTTAAAGAAGGAGAAGTTACTGCCAAAAAAGAAGGAGCACTTCAATACTATTATTTTAAAGATTTTATCAATGAAAATAAATAATCTCTTGTTTCCAAGAGATTATTTTTTATATATTCTTTCTACTCTTTCATTAATTAAACATGTGATTTCATAAGGAATGGTATTTAAATCTTTTGCCATTGAACATAAAGAGATATGATCACCAAAAATTTCAACTAAATCATGTGACTTGATTGTTTCATCAACTTTAACCATTATCTGATCCATGCAGACTCTTCCAACAATTGGATAATATTTACCATTAATATAAACATTTCTTCCTTGATTTGCTCTAATAAAACCATCAGCATAACCAATAGGAATCGTTGCTATATATTCATCACTTTCAGTAATATAAGTCATACCATATCCTATTTTTTCACCTTTAGGTACAACTTTTACCATTGCGACTTTTGAATATAAAGACATAACCTGTTTTAATTCATCACTTTCTTCACCAGCTGGATCAACACCATACATAGCAATACCAATTCTAGATAAATTAGATTCAGTTTCCTGATGATATAGCATTGCTGCTGAATTTTGACAATGAATATACTTAAATTTCTGATTCTTCACAATACTGTGGAATAATTCTTCCTGTTTGAAATATTCATCATCCTTAGCTGGTTCATCTGCTGTCGCAAAATGAGTAAATATTCCTTCTACATTAAAAATTAATGGATCTATATTTTTCATCAATTCCTTATATTCTTCTTCAGTTTTAAATCCTAATCGATTCATTCCAGTATCTAATTTAATATGAATTTTAACTGGTTTATTACCTTTATGATATCTTTTTATTTCTTCTAAATAATCAAAAGAAAACATTGTTAAAGTAATATCATACTCTACTGCAATATGTTCATCTTCTAAAGGAATAGCACCTAAAACCAATATATCTTTATAAATACCACTTTTTCTTAAATCTACTGCTTCTTTTAAAGTAGCTACTCCATACATGGCTATATGTGGATTATTCTTCAAAGCATCAGCTACCTGTTTATAACCATGTCCATAAGCATTAGCTTTAATAATAGCCATCATCGGTTTATTTACTTTATGATATAAAGTTTCTACATTATCTATTAAGTAATCTAAGCGAATAATAGCGTATGTATCACGATATAATGTGACCATTCTGCACACCTCTTTTCTTTTTTAGTATAGTCTATAATCAAATAATAAGCAAGAACAAAAGGGAAAGAAACTTTCCCTATTTAATACTAGAAGATTGCATACTTGATAGAACTGATAACATTTCCTGCTGACTCAATTCATTTGAATATAATGAACAGACAACACCTGAAGAAATATAAGTCATTTGATTTCCTTTCATATAAGCAAAACCATCAACAAGAGCAATAACTTCACCATCTATTTCTTCTACATTCATACTATTACTCTTATTCATAACAGTCTCGACCAATGTAAATGATTTTTCTCCACTAAATTGAAGAATATGATTAGTAGAATCATTAATCTTACTGACTTCTTCTTTCTGTAAAGTTGATCCTAACAAAGCAACAGGATATAAAGGTAAAGAAGAAGATACATTGCTATATTGACTTTGACTTGTTTTCATAATTTCTTCTTCATTAAAAGTCTCAGTATCAATACGTTCATTCATACTAAAAGTAGTGACTTCTAATTTCATAATTTCTGTTTTATCCTTATCATATACATTAATAAAAACAGGATTTAAATCTTTATCAAATTTTACTTCTTGACTAGCTACTCGATCATCATTTTCATAACTGATTTCACCACTAACAAGATATCCATCTTTCATTTTTTCATATTCATTATTTTCTAAAAAATCTAATAAAGATTGATAGATGTACGGTTTAGGTGAATTCAAAGGCCATTCACTTTGAAATTTAAAAGCCTGATTTAATGTTGGAGTTAAAACATATACACCATCATCGTTCTTAACAATTACTTGAGACTGATTTAATGACTTATCATATAATTCAACCTTAAAATAATCATTTTCATTTTTTAAATAAGTGACATTGACCTGATAACTCTTAAGTTCATCATTTTCTAATAATTCCATTGAACTTTCTAAAGTATAGCTTGTACATTGTTTTGCTTCTTCCAAAGCAGATTTTAAAGAAGGACTCTTTAATTTCATAAAAGCTATTCCAGCAACAATAACAACTACAGCTACTACTCCACCAATAATAATCTTTTTATTCACACACATTCCTCCTGCTAAAACATATGTAAAAAATCAAAAAATATGAATAAAGACTTATATTTTGGTTATATTAACATTAGGAGGAATAAAATATGAATACTATACAAAAAATCGCGCTCTTATTTACAATTATTGGTGCTATTAACTGGGGATTAATTGGTTTATTCAATTTTAACCTTGTTGCTAGTTTATTTGGTGATTCAATGTTGAGTGCAATTATCTACATGATTGTAGGTGTCGCTGGTATTATTAATATTATGCTATTATTTACTGATTTAGATAGTAAATAATAAATACTGTTATATTAACAGTAAAGCATCTGTAAATTGAAATTATACAGATGCTTATTTTTATATACAATTTTAACAAATAGAATTAATAAAACAATACAATTATTGATTACACTATTATAAAAATTAGCTTACCACATTTTTTTGATTGCCATAAAAAATATCTATATTAATGCATCATCTTTTATCAGTTCTAATTTTCTCAAATAGCCAAACACATTAAAATTTAACGCATACAAGCATTTACAAATTTCATTGGCACAGTCATTCTTTCTGATACTTGCTCTAGTGTCATACCACTATCCAAGAAACGTTTACAAATAAATTTCATGTTTTCGCTAATCTCAATGATATGCTTATTAGAGTGATAAATTCTAACTATTCGCTGTCCCCATATATGTTCTTTGATAGTATGGACATATTCCACATCACATTTTTTCAGCCTGTCTGCAAATTTATCAAAGTTGTCCCCTTCAAGATTCACAGTGACTAGTACACAGTTGGATAAATTTATTAGATTATACTTTTAAAAAATGTTAACTCAATATCAAATTTCTGCTTTGCTAATAACATTCAGTATTGCTTCTACTGCTGCTTGGCTACCACCACATCTATAAAAACTTTGAGCAATTATATTGACATTCTGCTTATAAGATTCATTATTAAAAACTTCATTACAAGCATTTTTTATAGCAGCAACAGTATTGTTTTCTAAATATTTACCTGCCCCAAGTTCATTGACACGATAGGCAACACCACTTTGTTCTTTTGTTTGCGGAAACAAAATTAATGGTACTTGATAATATAAAGCTTCACTTACACTATTCATTCCACAATGAGTTATAAACAAATCTACATTCTGTAATATTTCTATTTGATCTACATAGTTATATATTTTTATATTTTCTGAATAAGACTGGAATTCAGATATATCTATTGTATCTCCTACAGACATAATAACTTGGATATCACTATCTTTAAATGCTTCAATACAATGATAATAAAAAGATTTTAATTGATTATTGACTGTTCCTAAAGATATATAAACTGCTTTATTATTCTTTCTTTTTATTTCTGTATTATTCTTACAGATTGATGGTCCAACAAAATAATATTTTTCAGAAAATGTTTCACTATAAGGTTGAAATTCTTTTGATGTGTATACAATTGTGTATGTATCATTATCATTTTGAATAATATCTAAAACATTATTGATTGGATAACCTTTCTCTTGTAACCTTTTTACATGTTTATCTGCTTTTTTCATTTGAATAAGTGTCTTAATGATTTCAAATAGATTTTGTTTCATAATTTTTGAAGAATATTGATTAAATGCAAAAGTAGTAGTAGAAGATATAAAAGGAACCTCTAACTTAAGAGCTATAAGTTTACCCCATAAAGCCATAGAATCAGAAACAATACAATCAGGATGCCATTCTTTCATTTCTTTTACTAAAGCTTCATCTATAGATAATGTAGTATCAACTAATATTTTAATAGAAAACTCTAAATCTTTAGTTACTCTATCCACCTCTTCCAAAGATAACTTCTGCATTAAATCATATTCATCACAAGATATAAAAGTAGCACCAGTACTTTCTATTTTCTCTTTCATAACATCAAAAGAATAATATCTTACTTCATGTCCTAATCGTACTAATTCTTTTACAACTTCTCTTGTTGGATTAGTATGTCCATGTGCTGGTATATTAAAGAAAGCTATTTTATACATTATTTTCACCTCTATTTGTGTCATTAACCATTTGTAGTAGAAACTCTTCTTTAATTATTGCAAGTCCCTGTTGTTCATCTCCTAGTATTATTAACTTATCGCCACTTTTTATATCAAATATTTTACGAGCTTTATTAGGAATAACAATTTGTCCTCTCTCTCCAACTGTAACCATACCAAATACATATTTTCCTTTTGGTGGTACATTAAGTCTATTCTCTTTCTTTGAATAATTGATTAAATCATCTATAGTTACATCATAAAGCTCTGCTAATAAAGAACATTTTTCAATATCTGGTAATGTTTCACCATTCTCCCATTTTGCAACAGCTTGTCTAGATACTCCTATTTTTTCTGCAACTTCTTCTTGAGTTAATTTATTTAACTTTCTAAGTGAATATAAATTCTCACTAATCATATTTCTTCCACCTTTGCTATATTTATTTACATTATACCCGATTAATACTTGATAATCTATCAACCTTTATTAACACTTTATCAAATAAATGTTATCATTTGTTACAAAAAAACCAATCAATATGATTGGTTCTATTTTTTCATTTCACTTGCTTCTTTAAGTTTTGTTTCACGTCGTTTTAATACTTCTTCTGGAATTGGAGTAATATCACCAGCTTGAGTTAATGCCCATTTTGTAAATAATGGTCCAAATAATTCATATATTAATATTGCAAATAATGTTATATTTCGAATAAGATTTCCTTGCTCCCCTAATTGCATAGCAGTTGTACACATTCCTAATGCTACACCAGCCTGTGGGAATAGAGTAATTCCTAAATATTTAACAATAGATGGTGAACAATCAGTCGATTTAGCACTTAAGAATGTTCCAAAATACTTACCAAAACATCTAAATACAATGTATACAATACCAATAACAATAATAGCATAATCTCTAAATACACTTAATTCTAGCTCTGCTCCACTAATAACAAAGAATAATGCAAATAATGGTGAAGTCCATTTATCAGCAGCAGTCATCAAATCATGAGATAATGGACAAATATTACAAAATACTGTTCCTAACATCATACATACTAATAATGATGAAAAACTAATATGTATACTTCCAAGATGGAATTCCATCATTGATAAAGAAACTGTTAAAATAACAAAAGCAATTGTCATATTTAAACGATTTGTATTTGAATTAAATAATTTTTCTAATTGTGTTAAAAGCCATCCCATAATAGCTCCTAAAGCTAAAGAACAAACAATTTCAACAATTGGATTAAGAACAATAGAAATAATATCAACAGTTCCACTGATAAGTGTTTTAGCTATACCAAAAGAAACTGCAAATACAATTAATCCAACTGCATCATCTAATGCAACAATTGGTAATAATAAACTTGTAAGTGGTCCTTTTGCTTTATATTGACGAACAACCATAAGAGTTGCTGCCGGTGCAGTAGCAGTTGCAATAGCTCCTAAAGTAATAATCTGAGCAACTGATAACTTATCTGGCATTAATAAACGAATACCAAACAATGCCAAATTAACAATTAAAGTTGCTGCTAAAGCTTGAAAGATTCCAATAACTAAAGCTTGTTTTCCTGTTTTCTTAAGTTCTTCTAATCTAAATTCATTTCCAATAGAAAAAGCAATGAATCCTAAAGCAACTTCAGAAATAATAGCTAATTGACTCACTTCCTCCATAGAAGTAAAACCTAATCCCTCAATTTGAAATGAACCTAAACAATATGGTCCAATAAGTACTCCAGCAATAAGATATGCAGTTACTGCTGGTAATTTAAAAGGCTTAAATACTCGAGTAAGCAACAATCCTGCAAGAAGTGCAAAAGATACAGTTAGTAAAATCATAATTTTCTTCCTCTTTTCACAATTTTTCGACAAAAGTATACGCCTCATTATTTTTAAAATCAAGCTATAAATTTTAGTTACTTACGATTATTATAATCCCCTCAATTGTAAAACTAAATTCCACCCCAAGAGCTTTAAAGGTGGAATTTAAACTTACAATTTTATGTGTGGAATTTAGTTCTACAAACATTTATGATTATCTATGTTCCTGGCTGACTGTTAAGGAG
>JAXJVS010000166.1:0-7003 GCA_036308445.1 Bacilli bacterium
AGTGAGGAGAGAGTAATGCGTCCGGCTTTGAGGGATGACCCTCGGAATCTGGTGGAGATGGCGCGGCGGGCACACCTGTACCCATCCCGAACACAGAAGTTAAGCATCATAACGGCGACGATAGTGCATCCGCGCAACAATAGCAAGCTGCCAGTTCTTCCGATACCCTGTTGGGTATCTTTTTTTTATTTATATGTATAAAAATAACTAATTAGTTCATAATTTACTAGAGGTGATTTTATGAAAAAATTAGTTATTTTATTTTTATTTACTTTTATGTGCTTAAACGTAACTGCTAAAGAAAGTGAACCGAAATATAAAATTATTGCCAATTCTAATAATCAAGAAGATATTGATGAAATGTACAATATAAAAAAACAACTTCTAGCAGATTATAAAGAATGGATTATTTCTGTTGATGATAAAAATCAAGCTCTGTACGACCATCAATATGTATATAATGCTTCTTATGAAAATGGTACTTATATAATTAAAATTGGTAAAGCTAAAGGAAAAGAGCTTAATGGTACTCTTAAAGTTAATTATTGTGAGAGTACTAAAGAAATAACAAAGAAATCATTAATTCTAGATCTCTTTTTTGACTAAATAAAATAACTTAAATCATTCTAATCAAGATTATTTAATAAACGAAAATAAGTGAATAGAAATTAAGATTTAAGTTATTTAAAATGATATCAATAACAGAAATAGGATATTTGTTATATCAAATAAAGATATTAGGTAAGAATATGAAAAATTATATTTGCTTAGCTGTATTATTGATTCTCATTCTAATGATGTTTTAACATATGCTTCCTATAAATATCCCCAATAAACCAGAGACAATAATAATGGTTATAGGATGTTTTTTCTTATATAAAAGAGTTAGAGAAATGATTAGGATAATTAGAGAAGAGAAGCTTCTCATATTAGAAAAATCAAAAACATTGCCAAACATTGTATATAATGTAGAACTAATTAAACCGACAACACACGATTTTAAACCAAACATAACATATTTTATATATTTACTTTCTTTAAATGATTCATATTTATTAGCAATGAATAAAATAATAATGAAAGAAGGAAGTACTACACCAAAAGTTGAAGCAATTGCTCCCCAAAAACCACCTTTAATCGTTCCTATATATGTAGAAATATTAACCGCAAAAGGACCTGGAGTACTTTCGCTTACTGCAATAAAATTAATTAATTGATCTATAGTTAACCAACCATTATTAATAATCTCTCGCTGTATTAAAGGTAACATGGCGTAACCACCACCAAAGGTAAAAAGACCTATTTTAAAAAAAATAAAAAATAATTTGAAAAGCATCATTCTATATTTCCTCCATTATATAAGCAATAACTAAAAGAAAAAATTGCGCTTAGAATAATGACATTTATTGCATTAAGATTGAAAAATGTAATACCTAAAAAAGAAAATCCCATAATTAAGTAGGCTAAAAAATGTTTTGGAGCCTGTTTATACATAGATATTAATGCATTTAAAATCAAGCATAAAATGCCAACTCTAATACCATTAAATGCATTTTGTACAAGTACCGAGTTTTCGAAGAGATTTAATACAAAACATAGACAAAAAATAATAATAAAAGAGGGTAATACAACTCCTAAAGTAGAACATAAAGCTCCCCAAAATCCTTTTATTTTATAACCAACAAAGGTTGCCATGTTAATAGCAATAGGACCAGGAGTACTTTCGCTAATTGCTACAACATCGATAATATCTTTATTATTCATCCATTGATGATTATCAACAACTTCTTTTTGAATAAGTGGTATCATGGCATAACCACCGCCAAAAGTAAAAAGCCCAATTTTAAAAAAAGTTATAAATAATTTTAATAACATATCTATCACCATTTTCATTATATCAAAATAAAAATAGAGGAAAACATTTATTCAATAAATTTATAAATTCACTTAATAATTTTTTACTTATTTATAGTAATCATCATATTTTGTTAGAGTAAACCAAATATAAATCAAGTTGATGAAAAACTTATAGTATATTTAGCTGTTTTGGTGTGATATTCTTATTGAAAATGATAGAGAGGTGATATTAGATACAATTAATAATAGTTAAACATTTAAATAATTGAATGAAAAAAGATAAAGAAATATATGAATTTTATTATTTTATCCTTATATTTCTATAATTTTTATTTAAATTATGATAGAATGTATCAAAAATGAGGTGAAAACATGCAAACAGTTGTTGTGAGTGATAAAGAAATAGATAAAGTAGTTCAAGCATTAGATGAGGAACAAGTTGTTTCTTTTCCTACAGAAACAGTTTATGGATTAGCAGTAAAGTTTAATAGTCATAAGGCGTTAGATAGATTAATGGAAGCTAAGGATAGAGACTATTCTAAATCTATTACATTAATGATATCAAAGAAAGAAGATATAAGTCATTATGCTTATATAAATGAAGATGCTTTAAAAATTATTAATGCTTTCATGCCTGGAAAAATTACACTCATTTTTAATAAAAAAGAAAACATAGATCCTTATATGACTAACGGTAAAGAAACGATAGGAATAAGAATTCCAAATAACAAGTATGTTTTATCCTTGATAAATAAGACAGGTCCATTACTTGTAACAAGTGCAAATTTATCGGGGCATATTAATACAACTTGTACAAAAGAAGTTTTAGAACAATTAAATGGTAGAATATCATTGATAGTAGATGGAAAAACAGAAGGTGATATTGCAAGTACAGTTGTAGATTTAACACAAGAGGAAGTAAGGATATTAAGGGTTGGAGAAATTACTAAAGAAGAAATAGGGGAGGTACTCAAATGAAAATAGCAGTTGCTTGTGACCATGGTGGTTTTCGTTTGAAAAATGTATTAATTGAAGAAATGAAAAAACAAGGACATGAAGTCGTAGATTATGGAACTTATAGTGAAGAAAGCTGTGATTATCCTGATTATGCTTCAAAAGCAGCTAAGGCTGTTGCTTCAAAAGAATGCGATAAAGGAGTTGTAGTGTGTGGAACTGGTATTGGAGTTTCTATTACTGCAAATAAAGTAGATGGTATTCGTTGTGCATTAGTTCATGATGTATTTAGTGCAAAAGCAACTAGAGCTCATAATGATACTAATATGTTGGCAATGGGTCAAAGGGTTATAGGAGAAGGTTTAGCATTAGAAATCTTAAATGCATGGCTAACTACTGAATATGAAGGTGGAAGACATGATTTAAGAATTCAAAAAATGATGGCTCTTGAGGAGGAATAAAAATGAGAGACACAAAAGTATTTGAAAGCGTAGAAAGAGAATTAAATAGACAAAGAAACAATATTGAATTGATTGCATCAGAAAACTTTGTATCAGAACAAATTTTAGAATTAGCAGGTTCAGTATTAACAAATAAATATGCAGAGGGATATCCAGGAAAAAGATACTATGGTGGATGCATATATGTAGATGAAGTTGAAACTATTGCAAAAGAAAGACTAGTAGAATTATTTGGATGTGAACATGCGAATGTACAACCACATTCAGGGGCTCAAGCTAATACCGCAGTATACTTAGCTTTATTGGAACATGGAGATAAAGTATTAGGTATGTCATTAGCAGATGGAGGTCATTTAACTCATGGACATCCATTAAACTATTCAGGTAAAAACTATGAATTCTATAGTTATGGTGTAAATAAAGAAACAGAAATGATTGATTATGAAGATTACAAAAAGAAGGTCGAAGAAATCAAACCTAAATTAGTTGTTGCTGGAGCTAGTGCATATTCAAGAATTATTGATTTTGAATATATGGCTAAAGTAGCTCATGATAATGGAGCACTATTTATGGTTGATATGGCACATATCGCTGGATTAGTAGCAGCTGGATTACATCCATCACCATTCCCACATGCTGATATTGTTACAACTACAACACATAAGACTTTAAGAGGTCCTAGAGGTGGGGTTATTATGTGTAAAAAAGAATTTGCAGCTGATATTGATAGAGCAGTGTTCCCAGGTATGCAAGGTGGGCCTTTAATGCATATTATTGCTGCAAAAGCTGCCTGTTTCTATGAAGCATTACAGCCTGAATTTAAAGACTATGCTGCACAAATCATAAAAAATACAAAAGCTTTAGAAGAAGCATTAAAAGAAGAAGGATTCAGATTAGTAGCTGGTGGAACAGATAATCATTTATTGTTAATAGATGTAAAAGCCAGCTGTGGAATTACAGGTAAAAAAGCTGAGAGATTATTAGATGAAATCAATATTACAGCTAATAAGAATGCAATTCCATTTGATACAGAAAAACCATTTAAAGCAAGTGGTATTCGTGTAGGAACTCCTGCTATGACAACTAAAGGATTTAATGAAGAAGACTTTAGAGAAGTTGGAAAAATTATTGCATATCGTTTAAAGAACGAAGAAACTGATCAAATAAAAGAAGAATGTTTAAAGAGAGTTAAAGCTTTAACTGATAAAGTAACAATGTATCAAGGAAAAACTTATTTGAAATAAAAGGATTTGCATCCCGTGTTTGGGATGCTTTTTTTTCTTTTAAAAAAAAGCAAGCATATGATTTGTATTATCGTTATAGACATGATATTATCTAGACAAGTTAGCAAGAGCTAACTATATTAAAAATTGAAAGGAGACTTATATGTCATTAATAGGAAAAGAAATTAACGAATTTAAAGCACAAGTTTATCATGAAAATGTATTTAAAACTGTAACAAAAGAAGATTTATTAGGAAAATGGAATATTTTATTCTTCTATCCTGCTGATTTTACATTTGTTTGTCCAACAGAATTAGAAGATTTAGCAAATAAATATGAAGAATTTAAAGCAATAGGTTGTGAAATCTATTCAGTATCATGTGATACTCACTTTGTTCATAAAGCATGGCATGATGCTTCAAAAACAATCAAAAAAATTCAATATCCAATGTTAGCTGATCCAACAGCACAACTAGCGAAAGATTTAGAGGTATATATTGAAGCGGATGGTATGGCTGAAAGAGGAAGTTTTATCATTGATCCTAATGGTAAAATTGTTATGTATGAAGTGATTGCAGGAAATGTAGGAAGAAATGCAGATGAATTATTTAGACGAGTTCAAGCATGTCAATTCGTACATGAGCATGGTGATGAAGTATGTCCAGCAAAATGGAAACCTGGTGAAGAAACATTAAAACCTTCATTAGATCTTGTAGGATTAATTTAATATGAATAATATGTATGATGCAATTATTGTTGGTGGCGGACCTGCTGGTTTATCCGCTGCCATCTATCTTGCAAGAGCTAAATTTTCTGTATTAGTTATAGAAAAAGATCATTTTGGAGGACAGATCACTATTACATCAGAAGTTGTGAATTACCCAGGACATGTGAAAACTAGTGGTAAAGAATTAACGGAAAATATGAGAATTCAAGCTCAAAATTTTGGTGCAGAATTCTTACTTGCTGAAGTTAAGAATATAGAATTAAAAGACAATATCAAAACAATTATAACAAATAAAGGTACTTATAAAAGTGTTGGAGTAATTCTTGCAACTGGATGCCATCCTAGAAAATTAGGATTTCCTGGAGAAAAAGAGTATCAAGGTCATGGTGTTGCTTATTGTGCTACTTGTGATGGAGAATTCTTTACTGGAAAAGATGTCTTTGTAATTGGTGGAGGATTTGCAGCGGCAGAAGAGGCAGTATTTCTTACTAAATATGCTAAAAAAGTAACAATTATTGTTAGAGAAGATGATTTCTTATGTGCAAAGAGTGTTGCTGATAAAGCAAAGAATAATGAAAAGATTGAAGTATTCTATAATACAGAAATCGTAGAAGCAAAAGGAGATCATCTATTAAGAGAAGCAACTTTCATTAATAATCAAACAAAAGAAAAATGGACTTATCGAACTGATGACACTTTTGGAATATTTGTATTTGCAGGTTATCAACCAGAATCTAAATTGTTTGAAGGACAGGTTATTCTTAGTGAATCTAAGAATCTAATTGTAGACTCTAATCAAAAAACAAATCTTGATGGTGTATACGGTGCAGGAGATATTTGTGTAAAACAATTAAGGCAAGTTGTTACAGCAGTTAGTGATGGAGCAACTGCTGCTACATCCTTAGAAAAATATATTCCCCCAGTTATAGAAAATCTTGGTATAACAACTAAAGAGAATAAACCAAAAGAGATTG
The DNA here is from genome assembly GCA_036308445.1 of Bacilli bacterium. GTDB lineage: Bacteria > Bacillota_I > Bacilli_A > Erysipelotrichales > Coprobacillaceae > MGBC113645. The sequence continues at coordinate 6,197 of JAXJVS010000166.1, forward strand.
TTAAAGAATCTGAAGAAGAAAATAATGGATTTATAACAGAACCGATGAAACAACAGTTAAAACCTATCTTTGAAAGATTTACTAAACAATTAGTTATTCATTTAGAAGATAATCAATCAAAACTATCTCAAGAAATGAAAGGATTCTTAGAAGAATTTATTCAATTAACTGATAAAGTTACTTATATTGTTGAGGATGGTGAAGTTCCATCAATGAAGTTCTATGATGAGAATAATCAGTATCTAGGAGTTAACTATCATGGTATACCTGGTGGTCATGAATTTAATTCATTTGTTATTGCTTTATACAATGCAATTGGACCAAAACAGCCAATTGATAATGCTATCTTAGATAGAATACGTTCTATTGACAAAAAGATAAAGTTATCTGTAGTAGTATCGTTATCATGTACAATGTGTCCAGAATTGGTTATGGCATCTCAAAGAATAGCATTAGAGAATAAAAAAATAGAAGCAGAAATGTATGATTTATCACATTTCCCTTCTTTAAAAGAGCAATATAAGATTATGAGCGTTCCATGTCTTATTATTAATGATAAAGATGTTTATTTTGGTAAAAAAGATATAGCTCAATTATTAGAAATATTAAACATTTAAAAAGTATGAGAGGAGGAAAATCATGGATAAAATTAAAAGTGTATATGCTAGAGAAATCTTAGATTCTCGTGGAAACCCAACAGTTGAAGTTGAAGTCACTACTGAAAGTGGAGCTTGCGGAAGAGCTAGTGTTCCTAGTGGAGCTTCTACTGGAATTTATGAAGCTGTTGAATTAAGAGATGGTGATAAG
>JAXJVS010000167.1:0-6669 GCA_036308445.1 Bacilli bacterium
AAGAAAGATACTTATTTTCTATTGACTACTAAAAAAAGATGATTATTATATAGATAATGATGAATTGAAAAGGAGAAAAACAATGGATCAGACAATTAAAATAGTAGATGAACATGGTGTAGAAAAAGAATTTAGATATTTATTTGGTATTACTCGTCAAGAAACAGATGAACCATATGGTTACTTTGTTGAAATAAACAGTCCTAGACCAGAAGTAGTAGTATATAAATTTAACTCAGAAGGTCAAATGAAAGATTTAGAAACACAAGAAGAATGGCAATATGCTCAACAAGTATTTGACTCATATATTGCTCAAATGCACGGAGGATGCGGTGGTTGTCATGGTGGATGTCATGATGATGACTCTTGTGGTTGTGGTGATGACTGTAGCTGCGAAGGAGATTGTGGATGTAACTAAACATTGGATTCTATATTCAATGTTTTTTATTTTATCATAATTTTATCTATTATTCTTTTATATACATAGAAAAGGAAGTGATATCCATGAAGAGACTTATTTATGAAATGTTAGGAAATAAAAACTTATAGATAATTTAGCTGAACTTGATAAAGGAATAACATTATATGTAGAACAGTATCAAAATATTTCTAAAGATATATTTAAGACTATAATAGAATGTTTCCATAGTTATATATATGATCAGTTGTTAACGTATTTTTGAATTATGAATATATATTAAAATTAGAAAATATAGAAAATCAAGTTAGAAAATTATATATAAAATATTTAGAAATAAAGGAACTATTTCTAAGAAAAAAGCAAACAAAATGAAAGAAGACTATATAAACATATACAATCAATGTCATGGTCATATAAAACCCTTAGTTACATCAATAGAAGGTAAATGACATAATTACATTTATAGTTATAATACAATCTATAATGCTCTGCTTGCATATATAGATCCTTTTTCTCAAATATTAGAGTATACTTATTTATTTGTATAGCGAGGTCTTCCTGCTTTATTATTGTTCATAATTGTTGATTTCATAGTTCAATATTCTCAAACTAAAAGGATGTAGAATTTTCTACATCCTATAAGCTTTTAGCAACTTCATATCCTTCACTAATAGCATCTTTAATATTACCAACTTTATGACCATCACCAATTAAATGATAAGTTACACCAGTTTCTTTTAACATATCTTCAATAGCATTATCTATATGATATCCATTTGCGAATATTAATGTATCAGCATCTTCAATAGTATATTCTTTACCATTCTGTTCATAAGTAATAGTTGTTTCAGTAGTATTAATAACTTTTGCATTACATTCAATATGAATACCTTTAGCCATCATACGTTGTACTAATACACTTCTACCAGCACCAGTTTCTTTCATCAAAATTTCTTTATCCATTTCAAGTACTGTTACATCTCTATTTCTCATGAATCTATCATTTAATAATGGAGCTAAATAATCAGCAGTTTCACAACCAACACTTCCTCCACCAATAATAATAATCTTTTGACCAGGGAAAGCAATTCCACCTAAGATATCATCAGCAGTAGCCCATTGTTTAAAGTTAGTAAATGCATTGATTACATTAGGTTTAGCACCTGCTGCAGCAATAACTTCATAATCTTTAAACTCTGTTTCTAATAATTCTTTAGTTACTGGTGTATTTAATCTTACTTCAATATCATTAGCTTCCAATCTATGAGCTAAATAAATAACAACCTTAGTTAATTCTTGTTTACTGATAGGTACACAAGCGATATTAATTTGTCCACCTAATTTATCACTAGCTTCACATAATACAACATGATGACCTTTCTTATGAGCAACATATGCAGCTTCCATACCAGCAACACCACCACCGATAACTAAAACATTTTTTTTAGTTTCAGCTTCAGTTAATGTATCTTCATTTTCTAATTCAAATGATGGATTAACTGAACATGAAACTCTCTTACCAAACATAATACCATTTAAGCAACGAGTACATCCAATACAAGGCTTAATATCAATTTCTTTACCTTCATAAGACTTATTTGCGAATTCAGGATCACATAAGTTAGCTCTACCAATCATAACAGCATCAGCTAATTCATTAGCAATAATTTCATCAGCAACCCAAGCTTCAGTAATACGCCCAACTGTAGCTACTGGAATATGAACATGTTTTTTAATATATTCAGATAAATGTGTATGACTACCTTGTTTACTACCAGGTGCAGGCATTGAACTACCTTTTTTTACAGTATTCCCACCAGAAACATGTAACATATCAACACCAGCTTTTTCTAACTGTTTAGCAACATATGTCATATCATTAATATTTAAACCACCATCACTATATTCATCACCAGAGATTCTTACATCAATGATAAAATCTTCACCACATACTTTTCTTATTTCTTCAATAACTTCTAAAGTTAATCTTAAACGTCCATTAATATCTCCACCATATTCATCACATCGTTTATTATATAAAGGAGATAAGAAACCACCTAATAAACCATGAGCATGTGCACAATGAACTTCAACACCATCTCCACCAGCAATCTGTACTCTTTTAGCAGCTTCTCCAAATTGTTTAATAATTACTTTTAATTCTTCCTTAGTTACTGCTCTAGGAGCAGCTTTTGCATAATATGGTCCTACATGAGAAGGAGCAATTAATTGAGGAGTTCCTGGAATAGGGAAAGCCATATATGCAGGATGGAATAACTGTGGTAATAATACAGTTCCATATTTATGAACCTCAGTAAATAATTTAGTCCATCCTTCAATATAACTATCATCATGAATAGACATATCACCAGGTAAATAAATATATGTTGGTTCAACAGTAACAACTTCAGAAACAATTAAACCAACACCGCCTTTTGCTCTAGCACCATAATGTTGAATTAATTCATCAGTAACATATCCCTTATTAGCTAAGTTAGTAGAAATAGGTGGCATAAAAACTCTATTTTTAATTGTTTTTTTACCTATTTGAATAGGTTCAAATAAATGTTTATATTTTGTCATAATAACCTCCAAGTAAAAAGACCACCTTCAAACGAAGAGTGGTCTTATTTGATCTAAATTTCGTTTGCTGCTTTATATCCAGAACGAATTGCTTCAGCAATACCGGCTGTCTTATCTCCAGAACAATCTCCTGCATAATAGATCGGAGTATTAACACCATCAACATCAAGAGTATTCTTAACAGATCCAGCAGCCATGATTACCATATCACATTCAATTGTAATATCTTTTTCTTCGCTAGTAGCATTTACGCCAGTAGAAGTAATGCTATTAACTTTAGTATTTACATACTGTTTAACACCATGTTTAGCAAAATCAGCCATCATAGTAGGTAAAACAGTACTAGATTCTTCTTTTGCAATCTTATCAGTCATTTCAACGATAGAAACCTGGCAACCTTTATTCGCTACATATTCAGCAGTTTCAGCACCAACTAATCCACCACCAATAACAACAACGTTACCTTTAGCTTTAACTTTACCAGCTAATACATCCCAACTAGAGACAACATTAGCACCATCACTACCAGGAATAGGTAAATTCATATTATGTGCACCAACTGCAACGATAACAGCATCAGCATTATTCATAACATCTTTACTAGCTTCAGTATTTAAATGAATAGTTACATTTTCCATTGTAGGTAAAATCTTTTCATAATACTCTACAGAACGCATAATTTCATCTTTTCTAGGTGGAACAGCTGCAATATGAATCTGACCACCAATCTTATCTGCTTTTTCGTATACATCAACATTATGTCCACGCTTAGCAGCAACTCTTGCAGCTTCTAAACCAGCAATACCAGCCCCTACAATAACAACATTTTTCTTATCATCTGCTGGTTTAATAAAGATAGTACCTTCGTCACCATTTTCAGCATTTAAGATACAAGAAATATATCTACGACCTTGAATAGCGTCTACACAACCTTTGTTACATTGTAAACATTCTCTAATAGGTTCATCATTTTCAACTTTAACAGCAATATCAGGATCACATAATAAAGAACGACCATAACAAATAATATCAGCATCACCATCTGCTAAAATCTTTTCCCCATTAGCAACAGTAACAACTTTACCAACAACTGCTACAGGAATACTTACAACTTCTTTAACTTTTTTAGTAATAGGTAACATCCAGTTATAATCTCTAGTTCCCATAGGAGGAATAGTATCAGCCATATTACCAGTATGGTTAGCTTGTGCCACTTGAATCATATCAACACCAGCATCTTCTAACATCTTCGCAAATTTAATACCATCTTCTTCATGTAAACCACCTTTACCACGATCACTACCATCATCATTAGTAGTAATGAAAGGTAATTTATATTCAATCATTAATTCAGGTGCAGCTTCTTTAATCGCAGCTACAACTTCTAATGCATAACGAACACGGTTTTCTAAACTTCCACCATATTCATCAGTTCTATGATTTAAAATATCAGAACATAATGAACCAAGCAATCTATCACCATGAACTTCAATAGCATCAATACCAGCTTCCTGAGCTCTTCTAGCACTTTGGGCAATCGCATCTTTAATTTGATTCAATTGTTCTTTAGTAGCTTCACTTACAAAGTGTTGCATATCATGATGTAATTTTGCATAAGCAGCATCACTAGTTTGTTTAGCTTCAGCCATCTTAGCACCAAAAGTAGCCATATCTCCAGCTTCTTTAGCCTTTTGAGCTTCCATCATAGCTTGTCTAGAAACCATAATCATTCTTCCAACACCAGGAACATCATATTCTGGATGGAAAATCTGTAATGCAACTTTACAATCATATTCATGCATCATATCAGCTAATTTTTTAAATGTAGGAATTTGACGATCATCACATAATTTTGGTGTTGGTGAAGCAGTCATAACTGGTGCAACATCACCAATAATAACGTAACCAGAACCACCTTGTGCGACTCTCTTATAGAAGTTAAAACTTCTTTCTCCAATAGAACCATCACGTTCTTCATATCCAGTAGTTTGTGGAGGGAACATGATACGGTTTTTAAATGTTAAATGACCAACTTTGATTGGTTGTAATAATAATGAATCTTTACTCATTTCCATAACCCTTCTTTCTAATCATGTTAATATTTTAACATCTTACATTCAGAATTTCCATAACATATTCAAAATGACAAAAGGAAACATAATTATATTTTATATATTATTACGATATAAATGACTAAAATCTTTACATATAAATCGACATATATTTATATAATTAAAAATAGAAAAAGTACTAACAATAAACCATTCATAATGAAAATATAATAATATTATAGCAGATAAGAACAACAATAAAATTAGCTCTAACAAAAACAGCATTAGTTTCTCTTTTGTAGATAAACCTAATAAATCTAAAAGTAGTATATAATTCATATGTGTAAATTTTGTTTTTCTACTATAAAAGAAGGAAATAATTATAATAACAATAACTAAACAAATTTTATATAATAATTTTAACAGGATATTTTCATTTTCTAATATGAAACGTTGATTTTCTTCTAAATAAAGAGAATGAATATCTTTAAAAGAATATTGGTTATTTAATTGTTTCATTAATATAGAATAAGTATAAGGATCATTAAAATGAATTAAATATCCTATTTGTGTTTTACTAAAAGAAGAGTTGACTTGTTTTACATAATAAATAGAATCTTCTTCATAATACTCTATCATTCTATTATTAATATTTAAATATTGAGGTGAATGAAGAGTGAGAGGTAAAGCTTGATTAATAAAAGTATATTTATTGTATTGATATATATAATATGGTTCAATTTGAAACTCATTATTAAGTAAAGGCTTTTCTTGCGATAGAATAATGACTTGTTGTCTTTTACTATTGATAATTTGATTAGAAGTCTTTGAATCTTGATACGTTACTAATGCACCAATAAAGGTAAAAGATAATGATAATAATATGATTGCAAACAATATATTACGAAAAGCGTGAGACAAGATTCTCGTTTTAAAAATGAAAAATTTATTACTTTTTTGATAAGAGGTTATATTTTTTGCAGTAATAGTTGATTTCTTGTGTTGTATAAGTTCATAATTATTCAATTCATATATATTATCACCTAAAGAAATCAACTCCAGATCATGTGAAACAATAACAATTATTTTTCCTTTATTCTTTAATTTTTCTAATAAGTTAAAAACTTTTAATTTAAGATTCTTATTAAGAGCTGATGTTGGTTCATCTAATAAGTAAATATTTTTATTTGCCAAGAATCCACCATACATCAATATATATTGTTTTTCTCCTAAAGAAAATTGAGATATTTTTTTATGAAGAGGGAAATCTAAATCATATTTCATATTTTGATTTCCACTCATACATTTTAAATAATCTTCTAAAATAAAATCATCGTATAAAGATACTTCCTGAAGTAGATAATAAATATTATTATATCTGAAAGAAGAATACTCTTTTGGTTTTAATGACAAATTATTATATAGATATTCACCTTGTATTTGGTTTAATAATCCTAAGTTATAAAGCAAAGTCGTTTTACCTATACCATTATTCCCTGTAATAATAGAAATCTGACCTTCATAAAAGGTAGCACTTATATTTCCATAGCTATGATTATTCCATGCTAGTTGAATATTTTTTATGCAAAGCATAATAATCAACTCCTATAGGTA
>JAXJVS010000168.1:0-2205 GCA_036308445.1 Bacilli bacterium
AATAATATCAAACTTGATAATCACTTCTTCTTCTGTTCTTTCTACGATTCTAGCTGGTCTAGGTTCCAAACAACTAGTCATCATAGTTAACATAGCTACTAAAACAAATACTAACTTTTTCATTTTCTTCTTTCGATAAATGTTACTGTTGTTTCTAGAAGTCCCCAATTTGCATCTTCTATAAATTTCTTAGTTTTGGGAACATAATCTGAATCCATAGGTTCAGTTAAGTAATACAGATTGGTTTCTTTCCAAGTTGCATTTACTAACTTTTCATTGAATGGTAAATAAACTGTTAAGTCACCACCAAAATGTCTAGCTCTCTGATTTGGAGTACAAGAACACATTGCTACAAGAGCAATTAACATAAACAAATACTTTTTCATAATTTATTTTTTGACAGTAGTTTTTCCTTTTTCGTTTTTAAGAGTTTTTATGGTATCCATAAAATCTTTCTTCAAATTTAAAGAAGCTTGACTGTATACAGAAAAATGATCCATAATCTTAGGATCGATTTCTGTTAGGTTCTTAAACACATGAAGAAAACATCCTATAGACATAGTATTTTTATGTGTTTTATCAAGATTCCAACGAGAATCACAACTAATTATATCATACTCAATAAGAGCATCTACTTTATTAATTTTCATAATTTGAAAACCTCCATGAGGTCCCCAAGTGTGATAAAAACATTCTCCTACTTTGTAAGGAAACTGTTCTATCTCTTTCTTATCTATAACTTTTTGGATTTCTTTTTGTAATGCATCCAATTCACTTATAGACATTGCTTCAAATACTGATTTATCCATATTACTTAAATTTTAATTGTGGTGAGTGCAGGACTCGAACCTGCAATTTGAATCTCTAACGACTAGAATATAAAGATTTTTTAATTAAAAGGGCATCATCTAAAGTGATGTGCGTCTACCATTTCGCCAACTCACCATTAGTGCAGGTTAGGGGATTCGAACCCCTAACACCAACATTAACTATGTTGTGCTCTACCATTGAGCTAAACCCGCTAGACCACCCTTCAAATGCCCTAGTTGGGCGGCCTAACATTGTGCAAATTACCGTTCAATACATTAAAGCTAAAAATAATTATCTGCATTAACCATTTATGCTAGTCGGCCATGTTAAATTAAAATAGAGGCCGACTCAGGACTCGAACCTGAAATCTTATAAGGAAATTATAATAGTATTGGGTATTCGCTTGAAAACAAAAGCTAAAGCTCTCGACACAAATCTAATTCTAAACATCTAGTATCCAGTTAAGCTAAAAGTGTGAAGCTAAAGCTATTGTCGATATATAAATTTCTTAATTACTTACCGTAGTGCAAATACTTAATCAAAGCATCTGCGTCCAAGTTAGATCTTTGTGCTTCTACTTCATTTACTTCTTTCAAAGCAATAGTAATAGCACTAAGCAATTCGCTCTTTCTCTTAAGCAATTCTGCTCTCTTATGTTGAGTCCATTCACCAGTAAATTCCTGATGAGTAGAATCACCAACTTCAATCATCTTAGTCTTTACGACTGTAGTTGAACGATAGTTAGCAGGCAAGTGAGCTGGATCGATATTTGGATCCTTCAAAATTACTTCTTCCTTTTCAGTAGTACGTTCTACTGAACGAGAAATAGGAGTCTGTACAATTTCACGTCCGTTATATTCCTCATCTGTACAAGCTTCGTAGATCTTTGCATCACTACGAACAGGAATATTAGCGTACATAGAGTCAAGTTCCTTACTAGTAAGGATATTACGCAAACGCATAAGTTCAGGTGCTGACAAATGTCCGAAAGAAACATCACCTACCTTAAGTTCTACACGATGTGCACCAAAAGAGTTTGTTGCTTCAATGCTGAACAAATCCTTAAGATAAGGAATGAACTTTTCTTCAAACCAAGTAAGTTTTTCTTGAACAGTAGTTGTTACACGAACAAGACTTCTCTTTTCAGGTTTATCAAGAAAACCTTCACGAGCTACATAGGTGTTCTTCTCACCCTTAAACGCACCTTGCTTTGTCTTAAAAAACGCAGCATAATCTCTAATCATTTGATTTACGGAAGAAGATATATGATCTACTTTCGCAAGCATAGTGTTCATTTTCATCATAACATATAACATTTTAAATTATTAATCACTTTTCTATATAATAAAACACTGAATAGTAATCATCACACTCTGTTATCTTACAGTTCTCAGG
>JAXJVS010000169.1:0-1981 GCA_036308445.1 Bacilli bacterium
ACATATGCTGTTTTTGATAGTGATGATCATTTAGTAAGAACAACTCGTCAAATTAAATATAGTGATTATACTGCACCAGTTTTTGATATTGATGAAGCTTTATGTTATTACTATTATTTAAGTTCAAATGAAGAATATAAAAACTTTGTAAGTGCTGAAAGCTGTGTTGATGGTGATTTATCTTCAAAGATTACGGTAGAAAAGAATTATTATAAGGATAATGTTCATTATGTAGATTATTCTGTTACAGATAGTTGTGGTACAAAAGAATCATTAACATTAAAAGCAGATGAACTTAATAAAAATCCAAATGTAGAAATTACATTAAAAAAATATTTAAAAAGAGTAAAAAAAGGAACAACAATTACAGAAATTGCACCTAGATCAAATATGGAAGAAATTAAAGTGATGGATATGGTAGATGATACTTTAAAAGCAGAAGTAGAAGTTACTCATAATTATAATCCAGATGTTCCAGGTACATATGAATTTATATATAGATTATCTAAAAGTAATGGTGATTACGGTTATACAAAATTAGTTGTTATTGTAGAGGAATAGGAGGGGAAGATGATGGATAATTATCAGAATAGAAATCTGATTTTAAAATTAACTTGTGTTGTATCTTCACTTCTTAAACAATGGAAGATGATTTTATCTATTATGATTGTTTGTGGTATGGGATTAGATGTTTTTAAAACAGTGACATATCATCCACAGTATTCAGCTACAATGCAAGCTTCTCTTACATCAGGAGAAACAAATTATGCGGCATTAGAAGGAGCAATAGCTTATATTAAAACATTAGATTATGTTTTTAATGGTCAGATTGTTAATCAATATATAGAAGAACAATTGGCAGTAGAAGACTTAAATATGACTTGTTATATTACTAATGTAGATAATTCTAATATTGTTAATGTTCAAGTTGTATCTAATAGTAGAAGCAATGCTTTTCATTCTTTAAAAACCATTGTTGAATGGTATAAAGATAATATGAGTAAATATAATTTTTCATATGAAATGAATATTTTAGAAGATCCTGCTATTAATGAATATACTATTAATCCTAATAGTCATAAAAGTAATTTTGAAAAAGGAGCTTTGATGAGTGGCTTTTTAGTCATAGTATTACTCGCATTACAGGCTTATTTTAAAGATACTATAAAAACACCAAAAGATATAGAAAACAGAATAGATTGTCGTTTATTTGCAAAGATACCAAAAGAAAATAAGCCAAGAGGAAAGAAATTCTGGATAAGATCTAAACAGGCCCTTCTTATCACTTCATTAAAAACAAGCTTTGCTTATAAAGAATCTATTAAAAAATTAAGAACGAGAGTAGAACAATCAGCTAAGAAACATGGTTATAAATCATTCATGATTACAGGTTCTTTAGAAAATGAAGGTAAATCTTCAATTGCAGCTAACCTTGCATTATCATTAGCTCAAAAACAATATAAAGTATTACTTATTGATGGCGATATGAGAAAACCATCTCTTCATAAAATCTTTGAATTGAATACAAAAAGATGTATTAATGAGTATTTAAATGGTAATAAAGCATGGGAAAGTCAAGTGACATATATTAAAAAGAATGATCTATTTGTTATGTGCGCTAAGGCTGATGTTGATAACTCTGAAAAATTAATAAATAATGAAAAAATGAGAACATTGATTAAGGAAGCTTCAAAAGAATTTGATTATGTCATTGTTGATAGTTCTCCAGCATGTTTCTTAAATGAACCATTAATCATTAATGAAATGGTAGATGCTTCATTATTAGTCATTAAACAACATTTAGCAAACACTCGTGCAATTAATGAAACAATCTTACGTTTAGTTAATGCTAAAAATAATTTAATTGGATGTATCTATAATGCTAGTGTTATTGATTTAACGAAAGAAAAGAAAGTCTATGGATATCGTTATGGCTATAATCGATATGATAGAGTGAAAAGGGGGTCTTAATCATGGAAGA
>JAXJVS010000170.1:0-2029 GCA_036308445.1 Bacilli bacterium
ATTATTATAAACATCGCTCATAACAGATTTAATTCTTAAATTTAATAGTTTTCATAATGTAACTCTTCTAGCATAAATCATTTCTTCATACTTTACCTTCTTAACCAAAAATAGATGTCTTACGACATCTATAGTTTCGTTATGTAACATGCCTTCTTATAAAAAGAGATTCCATAACCTATTACATTTCTATATCCTTCTTCTAATAACCCTTCAATGTATCCCTTATCTTTTATTTGTTTTACTGCTTTAATACTATCTTCCTCTAATCGATTTAAATATAATGAATGCTTACACTCTATAACAATGCTTTTATCAATAATATTTTCGTTCAGTAAAATAATATCAAATCTACCGTTACCAATTTCATGATTAGATTTTACTTTATATCCTGCAAGTAACCCTACCATAAAACCATGATAGAAATTTTCATAGTTATCATAAAAGCTAATTGAGTTTTGTAAGATATTATTTAATATAGTATTTGCTAAAATAACATTCTCGCTTTTTAAAGCATTTACAAACTCTTTTTTTCTATCTTTGATATAATAATTAAAGTACTTCATAAAAGAATCTTTAAAAATAGTTAATACCTCTTTATTTGGAATAACAATTTCATATTTACGATATGATATTTGTTTCTTTATTCTTAAATAACCAGTAAACAACATAAAGCTATAGATATTATCTTGTTCATCCATATCTCTATAAGTTAATTCAGGGTAAATATCTTTAACAATAGATTGTCCTTGAACCAACAATTCAAATTCCTGTTTCATTAAATCATCACTATCTTTAATATAATTATAGACTATATCATTACCGCTTGTATTAGCCCAAAAAGAGACAGGAGATTTATTATTAGAATTAAGAAGCTGATATACATAATTCAAGGTACTCCATGGATTATATATTTCTACATCACCAAACAAATATCCATCATACCATTCTTTCAAATTTTCATAATAATCATTAAGATGATAATAATCTAATAATTCATTTATCTCATTTTGAGTAAAACCAAAATGAGAACTTGATGCCTCATCAGTAATTGAAAAAGTTTTAAAATTATTCAAACCAGTAAAAATACTTTCTTTCGCAATTCTCAAACATCCTGTTAAAATTCCTTTTTCTAAAGATGTGTTTGTTTTTAACACCGTACTAAATAATACTCTCATAAATTCTGATAATTGATCATAATATCCATTAAAAGAATTATCATTTATATAAGCATATTGTAAGGGTACATCGTACTCATCAATCAATAAGATGACTTTATTCGAATAATGTTTCTCTAAAAAAATTGATAAATAATGTAAAGAACTTTTTAAGATTGAAACATTAGCAGTCATTGTTTTAATTTGATTGAAAATTATTTTATCAAAATCATCTAAAGAATCACTATTTTGAAGTTCATCAAACTGAGAAAAGATTTTGCTTATATACACTTTAAAATCATCAATAAAAGTATTATATGAAGAAGATTTTAAATCCTTGAAAGATATAAAAATAACTGGATACTGATTTTGATGAATCATCAATGCATTATTATTTATTATATTTAATTTGCTAAAGAGATAAGCATTTTCTTTTTCATTTATAGAAAAAAAATAGTATAACATACTCATATTTAATGTTTTACCAAATCTCCTTGGTCTAGTAAAAAGGGTCACTTGATTATCCCATATATCTGCAATAAAATCTGATTTGTCTATATAATAGTAATTATTATCCAAAAATTTCTTAAAATCTTCTATTCCTAAGCCAATTCTTTTCATACAGCACCCTCCTTTAAACTATTTATATTATAACATTATTGTACTATAATTGCTTATCTTTTATGCATTTTTTATGCTCTTGAACATAGCATAAAAATAATAAAGCAATAATTATATTATCTATTTCAATTCTATTTTAACATGCCTTATAGTATCTCTTGTTCTATCAGTATATGCACATGTGAATAATATTGAATCATAATCATTATGATTCATATATCTTATCTATGATACAGCTTTTTTGTATGTCA
>JAXJVS010000171.1:0-35902 GCA_036308445.1 Bacilli bacterium
TAGATTCTTCAGCTTCATCTCCAATTATTAAGTAAGAACAAGAACTTTTAATAATGGCTTCATCATTTAAATCAAGTGTTTCATCATTATAAATAATTTCATAGCCAGCCAAAGAAATATCGTTTTCTGTCGGATTATATAATTCTATAAAGTTATGGCTAACAGCACATTCTGTTTTACCACCAGTACCATAAACTTGATTGATCAAAAGATGATCTGTAGTACTAGCGTAAACAGGTAATGTAGTAGCCATAGATAATGTCATTAACAATGACATACTAAGTAAACATTGTTTTTTCATTCATAGTTTCCCCCTTATAATATTTACTTTTTAATTATAAGGAGATATATGGCTTAAAAATATCAAATAGTCTTTGAATTAAGTTAAAAGTATGTTAATGTTAGTTTATTTTTGTGATAGTATTTTATGTTTTTTTAATACCATTTTGTTAATTCTTTTCTTTCTTTTCATACATAACCTCCTTCACACAAATAAATCAATTATATATTTATTTATATAAAGAATTTGTTGGTTTATGTCATGAAAACAAAAAATACACCATAAGGTGTATTCTAATTTTTTATATAGATTTTTTTCTTAGGTAATGAGGTTTTCTTAAATAATTTTTTCTTAATAAACTTTCTACTTTTTTTCTTCATAATACTTCACACTCCAATACTTCTATATTTATATTATAACGCTTTTTCTATATATTCTTACAAAAATCGTCAAAAAATAAAATTTTATACTATAATAATATTAAGGTTGTGATAAGAATGAATGAAAAGGCTAAAAAAATTATAGAATATAAACTTAATAGTCTAGGTAAATCTAAATTTAGAAGTAGTTTTCATCTTAAATCTAAGGATATAACCTATATTCAAAAGAAAGGTTTAGATACAATAGAAAAACATGCTTATGATTTTATAAATACGAGATTAGCTCCTCAAGTTATATCTAATGATGGTAGTCAGACACCAATGAGAGGACACCCAGTATTCATAGCTCAACATGCTACAGGGACATGTTGTAGGGGATGTTTGTATAAATGGCATAAAATAGAGAAAGATAAGCAATTAAATGATAAAGAAATAAGTTTTATAGTAAGACTTATTATGGAGTGGATAAAAAAGGAATATGAAAAATCAAACATTATTAAGGAAGAGAAGATTAATTAAAGCAAAGAAATGGTTAGAAGAAATCGAGAGTAAAAATCATATTGTTAGTAAGTATAAAAAGCATTTTCGTGTAGATAGTATTTGTGTAATTAAAGAGTTAGAAATGTTAGGTGTTCAATGAGATGAAAATATTGTAAATAGTATTATTAAAGGTGAAGAAAAGAAGAGGATAAGAAAGATGTTGAAGAAATTAGAGGATTCTAATACTGATTGTGATGAATATTTTGCTTTTATAGAGGGTTATACTAGCAATGGTTTTGCTTATGGGATTACATGGGTTGAATTTAATGAAGAAATTGAGTAAGTATTGTTTATATTAAGGATGGTGATTTGAAAAAGATAATTGATGTGATATAATTTTGAAAAAGGAGTCGTATATGAGCAAGAAGATTGTATTTTTTGATATAGATGGAACTTTAGTTGATTGTGTTAATGGTTTAGATTATTTAACTGATTATACAAAAAGAGCTTTAAAGAAATTAAAGGATGAGGGTCATTATATTTTTATTGCTAGTGGGAGACCGTATGGTTATTTATTGAAGGAATTGTTGGAATTTAATTTTGATGGGTATATTTTGTGTGATGGAGCATATATTCTATTTCATGGTAAAGAAATAGGTTATCATCCTATTGATAAGGAAGAAATAAGATTTATGTTTGAACAAGCTAAAAATAAAAATATGACATATGTAGGTTATGATAAAAAATATGCTTATTTCTTTAATGATGATGGTCGTTTTTTAGAATATAGTCATAAATTTAATTTTAATGATCAGTTTATAGGAAAGATAGGTAACTATGAAGAGATGGTAGATAAGTTTTTAAAAATACATATTTGTTGTCGTAATGATAGAGATTTTAAAGAATTTGTACTTCATGAAGATAAGTTTAATTGTGCAAATGATAATAACTTTTATTTAAAAGAAATATATAGCAAACAATATAATAAGGCTACAGCTTTAAAAGAAATACTTGATTATACAGGTTTAAATTTAGAAGATAGTTATTTTTTTGGTGATGGTTTGAATGATATTGAAATGATGGGTGCCATTGGTCATGCAATAGCGATGGATAATGCAGTAGAAGAAGTTAAAAGTCATGCTGATTATATTTGCAAGAGTGTAAGTGATGATGGTGTTGCAGACTTTATTTTTAATTCCGGATTATTTTAATTCATATATGAATAGTATGAATTAATTGATGACTTTTTTTCGCTTACGTGGTAAAATTAGTATTGGTGATAGATTATGAAGATTTCAACAAAAGGTAGATATGCACTAAGATTAATGATAGATTTAGCCCAAAATAGAGAACAGGGTAACATATCTTTAAAAGACGTATCTAAAAGACAGGAAATATCAATTAAATATTTAGAACAAATTGTTTCTCCTCTTACAAAAGCTGGATTAATAAGAAGTATAAGAGGATCGCAAGGTGGATATTCGTTAATACGTAATCCAGAAGAATATACAGCAAAGGAAATCTTAACTGTAGTAGAAGGCCCAATTGCTTGTGTATCCTGTTTAGAAACAAAAGAAAATTTATGCTCTAGATATTCATCTTGTGCAACAATTAAATTTTATGAAGGTTTAAATCAGGTTATTATTGATTATTTAGAAAAATATACATTAGCTGATTTAGCTGAAATGAGAAACTGGGATTATGTCATTTAAATAAAAGGAGTTTTAACTCCTTTTTTTCATAAATGATTTATATCAAGAATAAAATATTGTCAAGATTATTGACTAGTCTCAAATTTGGAATTATAACACCTATAAACATATAGGAAATGTAGGAAATGAGAGAAGGCGAGAAAATGAATTTCGACTTGGATAATCAAAGAATTAAGAAATATCTTTTAATGGATGCAGTGAATTGAGATAAAGATGTTATAAGTTATTGCCAAGCTCCTGATAGAGATTTGTATGATGCTGGAGAGAAACTGTTTAAAAAATTTGATACAAGAAATAAATTCATTCACTTTGAAAGACAGAGAATTACAATTTATTCAAAAGGATATGGAAATGATTTTTCAGAACTTTAATCTATTAAATAGATTGAATGTATATGAAAATGTTGCATTGCTTTTCTTGAAAAAAATCCTAAGGAAAAAGGAAATAATAAAAGAATACATGAATTATTAAAACTAGTAGGTCTAGAAAACAAAATCAATAGTTCCCCGCGACAATTAAGTGGAGGACAAAAACAAAGAGTTGAGATTGCACGTGCGTTAGTATTAAATCTAAAAATATTCCTATGTGATGAAGAAACATCATCTTTAGATTCTAAATAACTCAAGATATATTAGCATTATTAAATATGACCATCAATGTAGTAATACATCAAATGGAAGTTATTAAATAAATATATAATAAAGTGGTGTTCTTAAAAAAAGGATAAATTGTAATAAAAGGAAAGCCTGAAGAATTATTTGTATCATCTAATCAGGATATACATAATTTGGTAGGGGATATTACAAGTTTATTACCTGATACTGGTATAAATATAAAGTCATTTTTTACAGATGATAATTCGTCATCTCATAATATTACTTCTTTAGCAAGAAAGTTAAATATTGATTTTGATATATGTCAAGGTAATTTATAAAACTTTAGAAGTAGTACAATGGAAAGTTTGATCGCAAATATTAAAGAAAAGGATAAAGGCATCTATAGAAACATTTTTATCATCTATAACATTAACTGTGATTAGTTTGATTGGTTATAGTGCTATGGATGCAGGTGGTTTAGGAGATGTAGCGATTAGAAAGGGATATCAAGGTTATAATTTTACTTATTTAGCAATAACAAGTATTATTTTGATTGTTATTGTACAATCTATTCAAAGTCTAGGAAATTATTTATTTAAAAAGTTATCTTAAAAGAAATGTTGATAGTTATATGTTTGGAATAAATAATACCTATTAGCATATGTTTTAATGGAAATAAAAATATATTATTTCTTGACTTATCGGAGGAAATATATTACATTTATATCATACCAAACCGATAGGATATAAAGGAAATGAAAGGGAGGCTGTTTATGGCAGATATAAAAGAAGGATTTGTTGATTTGGTTGGAAATACACCATTGATCAGATTGAATAAAATAAAAGAAAAAAATGACTTAAAAGCAGATTTACTTGCAAAGCTAGAATATTTTAATCCCGCAGGTTCTGTTAAGGATAGAATTGCGAAAGAGATGATTCTAGATGCATTGGAAAGAGGATCAATCAATTCTGAAACAACATTGATTGAACCAACAAGCGGAAATACTGGTATCGGTTTATCAGCAGTAGCGACTTCATTAGGTCTAAAGATTATTATTACAATGCCTGAAACAATGAGTATTGAAAGAAGAAACCTTATGAAAGCTTATGGTGCTAAGTTAGTCTTGACACCAGGAAGCGAAGGAATGAAAGGAGCTATAGCGAAAGCTAAGGAACTAGCAGGAGAAATCGAAAATAGCTTCATCTTAGGGCAGTTTGAAAATCCAGCGAATCCCATCGCTCATTATAAGACAACTGGACCAGAAATCTATCAGCAGACTGATGGAAAGGTAGATATCTTTGTAGCAGGGGTTGGTACAGGAGGAACAATTTCAGGTATTGGAAGATATTTGAAAGAAAAGAATCCAGATATAAAGATTGTAGCAGTTGAACCGGCATCATCACCAGTATTGTCAAAAGGAAAAGCTGGACCACATAAGATACAGGGAATCGGTGCTGGATTTGTACCTGATACATTAGATATAGATATATATGATCAGATAATCAAAGTCCAAAATGATGATGCATTTGCGACAGGAAAGGAAATCGCAAAGACAGAAGGAATTCTAGTAGGGATTTCTTCAGGGGCAGCATTATATGCAGCTAAGAAGCTTGCAGAAGAAAATGAAGGAAAGACAATTGTAGTGTTACTTCCAGATGGTGGTGATAGATACATGTCAACACCATTAATTCAAGAATAAAAAGGCAATGAAAAGAAGAGTAGTTTATGAATTCTTTGTAGAGAGTTCCTGGTAGGTGAAAAGGAATAAGATAAAATAAATGAAGATGGTCTTTGAGCCGGATGAGCGATATGTAGTTCATCACGTGAGCATACGTTAAAATGTAGGAGTATTTATACTCAATGAGGTTATTGTTGTGAGACAATAATGAAAATAGGTGGTAACACGATAAGTCGTCCTATAAATGGGATGACTTTTTTTATTAGAAAAGGAGAGATGAATTATGACATTCGAAAAAAGAGAAGATAGAAAATTAAAATTTGAAACATTACAATTACATGTAGGACAAGAAAATCCTGATCCTGCAACTGATGCTAGAGCAGTACCAATTTATCAAACAACTTCATATGTATTTAAAAATAGTGCTCATGCAGCAGCTAGATTTGGTTTAGCAGATGCAGGTAATATTTATGGTAGACTTACTAATAGCACACAAAGTGTATTAGAAGATAGAATTGCAGCATTAGAAGGTGGTGTTGCTGGTTTAGCTGTAGCAAGTGGAGCTGCTGCTATTGCTTATGTTATTCAAGCTTTAGCTGGTACAGGAGAACATATTGTTGCTCAAAAAACAATTTATGGTGGTACATCTAATTTATTAGCTCATACTTATGAAAATTTTGGTATTAAGACAACATTTGTAAATGCTCATGATTTGGCAGAAGTAGAAGCTGCGATTGAAGATAACACTAAAGCTATTTATTTAGAAACTTTGGGTAATCCTAATAGTGATATTCCTGATATTGATGCAATTGCTGAAATTGCTCATAAACATGGATTACCAGTTGTAGTAGATAATACATTTGCAACTCCATATTTATTTAGACCTATTGAACATGGTGCAGATATTGTTGTTCATTCAGCTACTAAATTTATTGGTGGACATGGAACTACATTAGGTGGAGTTATTGTTGATGGTGGTACTTTTGATTGGGCTAAGAGTGGTAGATATCCAGGTATCTCCGAACCTAATCCAAGTTATCATGGTGTAAAATTTACTGAAGCAGCTGGAGCAGCAGCATTTGTAACATATATTCGTGCAATTATCTTACGTGATACTGGGGCAACTTTATCTCCATTTAATGCATTCTTATTATTACAAGGTGTAGAAACATTATCTTTAAGATTAGATAGACATAATGAAAATACAAAGAAAGTTGTAGATTTCTTATCTAAACATCCAAAAGTAGAAAGTGTAAACCATCCATCATTAGTAAATCATCCAGATCATGCTTTATATGAAAAATATTTTCCTAATGGTGGAGCTAGTATCTTCACATTTAATATTAAAGGTGGAGTAGAAGAAGCTCATAAATTTATTGATAGTTTACAGATTTTCTCATTACTTGCAAATGTTGCAGATGTTAAATCTTTAGTTATTCATCCAGCAACTACAACTCATAGTCAATGTACTGAAGAAGAATTATTTGATCAAGATATTAAGCCTAATACTATTAGATTATCTATTGGTACAGAAAATATCGATGATATCTTATGGGATTTAGAAAACGCTTTTAACCAGATTTAATGGAATTTATAGTAGATAAAGATGTCGTTGATTTAGGAGTAGTTGTAAGAGGAGTAGAAATCATAGGAACTGATAATAGTTATTATCCTGATAGCTTAAGATTATATATTAAAGAACATGTAGAAGAAATATTAAAAGAAGAATATAAACAGAATAATATTATAGATGGTTTCTACACCCTTCATAACAAAGTTCATGTTTCTAAAAGAAAAAATATACCTGCAAGTGAAAATCTCTTAAAACTTTTAAATAAAAATCAATCATTGTATTCTATCAATCCTGCAGCTGATATTTATAATCTTGTATCTATGGAGACAAAGCTTGCATTGGGTGCTCATGATATAGATTTCATTGAAGGAAATATGTATTTAAGACTAACTAATGGAAATGAAAAATTTATTCCTTTAGGTCAAAATGAATCTAAAGAATTTAAAGAAGGAGTATATAGTTATATTGATGATAGTAATGATATCTTATGTTATTTAGAAGTAAGACAAGTTGATAAAACCAAAATAACAGAAGACAGTGAAAATATATTCTATATTATTCAAGGAAATGAGAATACTTCTCAAGAATATGTTGATTCTGTTGCAAAACATTTGATTTATATAACGACTCATTTCTTAGGTGGAGAAGGTAGACTTTTAAATAATAGAAAGTAAAGGGTACAATTGTATTCTTTACTTTTTATTTCATAAAGTCTTATAATGATTTATGAGGTGGTATGCGTGATAGGATTAGGAACAATAGTAAACTCTTTAGCGATTATAGTAGGAGGGGTTATTGGATTAATTATAAAAGATAATTTAAAAGCAAGATTTCAAGAAACTTTAATGAGTGCTTTAGGTTTAGCGACTATGTTTATAGGTGCTTCAGGAGCAATGTCTGGTATGCTTAAGATTAATGAGAATATATTAGAAACACAAGGAACAATGCTGTTGATATTCTCTTTAGTATTTGGTGCTTTAGTAGGAGAATTTTTGAATATTGAAGAAAAACTAGAGAAGCTAGGTGAATGGTTAAAAAACAAAGTTAAAACACAAGGAGATGATCCTTTTGTAGAGGGTTTTGTCACAGCATCACTTGTAGTCTGTGTAGGAGCTATGGCAATAGTAGGAGCGTTGCAGGATGGCTTGATAGGCGATTCTTCTACATTATTTGCGAAAGCTATATTAGATTTTATGATTGTCATGGTATTTGCATCAACACTTGGAGTTGGTACATTATTTTCGGCTTTGCCTGTAGGGATATACCAAGGAACCATTACGATCTTTGCGACATTTTTAAAGCCAATATTAACTGATACTGTTATTTTGAATCTTTCTTTTGTAGGTTCGGTTCTTATTTTTGCAGTAGGTATTAATATCTGTTTTGGTAAGAAGATTAAAGTTGGTAATTTGTTACCTGCGATGCTTATTCCATTTTTCTTTTAAAAAAATAGTCAGCCCTTAAAGCTGACTATTTAGGTTTTATCTGAGAAAGAATGGTCGGCTCTTTTCATTTATAATCTTTCCTTAACATAACAAGCTTAGATAAGATTTCTTGATACTTAGAATGATCAATTGTTCTCCTATCTTGATGAATGTTTAGGTCATTCATGTATAGCTAAAATATGTTTTTGATAAATAATACCACCTATATATGTTATATCTAAGTTTCTCATAGCTTTCCTATATCATCATAATAAAGATAAAAATAGATTGTGTAACTTATTTCTATTTACGCTTTATTTATACATGAGATTAATTCTTTTTGATTTGACTTCTATGATTTTCTCATCTTTTAGATTTTTAATTTCTCTCATCATTGCACTTCTATCGACAGCCAGATAATCGGCTAAATCGGTATATGTAAAAGGAATATGTATGATCTTTGTTCCTTGTTTGTTTGCAAGAATATCAAAGTATTCTAATAGTTTGTTTCTAATTGTTTTGGTTGTTAGTATTCTTATTCTTTCATTCTTTAAAATAATGATATATTTCATGATATCTAATAAATTAATGATAAATTGATTATAGATAGGATCATGATTCTGGTTGAAGTTAATGATAGTATAATAGTCTAGTATAATAATATCTGTTACCTCTTTTGTTATCATGTCTGATTCACCATGAATATAAAAAGAAATATCAGATCCAAATACGGAATTCTTAGTTAAATCTTCAATAATAATTTTATTACCATTATAATCTGTTTTATAATTTTGGATATGACCCTCTATGACTATGCCAATGGTATTATTTAATTTGATAGTAGAAAATATGGATTCGTTTTTATTAAAATGATATATTGATGCCTCTAATTTTTTTAATAAATTTTGTTTTTCTTCTTCGTTTATCTTTTTAAACGGATCTATCATAGTTTTTTCACTTCCTTTGTGCACTTATAATATAACATTTATATTATACTGTTGCAAATGCAACAGTAATTATTTTACTTATATGTTAAACTAATGACAGATGATGAAGAAGGGGTTTGAAAGAATGAAAATAATTAAAAGAGATGGACATGTAGTGGATTATTATCCAGAAAAGATTGCAATTGCGATTGGTAAAGCCAATGCTGAAGTTAGAGAAGAAGATAGAGTTTCAGATATTCAAATTAAGAATATTATTAAATATATTGAAAGCTTAGGTAAGAAAAGAATCTTAGTTGAGGATATCCAAGATATTATTGAAGTTAAGTTAATGACTATGGGTAAGCATGCTTTAGCTAAGAAATATATTACTTATCGATATACTAGAGAATTAGTTAGAAAAAGTAATACAACTGATTTAGCAATTAAAGAATTAATTGAGGGTGAAAGTGAATATTGGAATAATGAGAATTCTAATAAAAACGCCAAAGTTGTAACAACTCAAAGAGATTATCTTGCAGGTATTACAAGTACTGATATTACTAGACGTTTCTTATTACCTGAAGATATTGTAAAAGCTCATGATGAAGGTATTATTCATTTCCATGATGCTGATTATTTTGCACAAAATGCATTACATAACTGCGATTTAATTAATTTAGAAGATATGATGCAAAATGGTACTAATATTAATGGTGTTATGATTGAAAAGCCACATCGTTTCTTAACTGCAATGACTATTGCAACGCAATTAATTACAGCGGTTGCTTCAAGCCAGTATGGTGGAGCTACAATTACAATGACTCATTTAGCTCCATTTGTAAGAGATAGTTATAATTATCATTTAAATAGACATTTAAATAGAGGATTTAAGCAAGAAGATGCTGAAAAATATGCAAAAGAAGATTTAGCAAAAGAAATTACTGATGGTGTACAAACATTCCAATATCAGATTAATTCAATGACAACAACTAATGGTCAAGCACCTTTCCTAAGTGTATGCTTATATTTAGGAGAAACTGAAGAATATAAAAACGAATTAGCTATGATCATTGAAGAAATGTTGAAACAAAGAATTCAAGGTATGAAGAATGAAAAAGGAGTTTATATTACACCTGCATTCCCTAAATTATTGTATATCCTAGAAGAAGATAATATTCATCAAGATAGTAAATATTGGGATTTAACTGTTTTAGCTGCTGAATGTACAGCTAAACGCATGGTTCCTGATTTTATTTCTGAAAAAGTTATGAAAGAGTTAAAAGTTGATAAGAATGGAGATTCTCATTGTTATCCATGTATGGGATGTAGATCATTCTTAACTCCATATGTTAATAAAAAAGGGAAACCTCAATATTATGGAAGATTTAACCAAGGTGTTGTAACAATTAACTTAGTTGATGTTGCTTTATCTTCAGATAAAGATGAAGAGATTTTCTGGACTATCTTTGATGAAAGATTAGAATTATGTCATAAAGCATTACAGATTAGACATAAGAGATTAAGCAAAGTAACTAGTGATGTTGCTCCTATTTTATGGCAATATGGTGCTCTTGCAAGACTTCCTAAAGGTGCTAGTATTCATGAATTATTACATGGAGGATATTCTACAATTTCATTAGGATATGCTGGTCTTTATGAATGTGTTAAATATATGACAGGTCATAGTCATACTGATAATGGTATTGGAAAAGATTTTGGTTTAAGAGTAATGCAAAGATTAAATGATAAATGTAAAGAATGGAAAGATGTAGAAAATATTGATTATAGTGTATATGGTACACCTATTGAATCTACTACATATAAGTTTGCGAAATGCTTAAGAGATCGTTTTGGTAAGATTAAAGGAATTACTGATAGAGATTACATTACTAATTCTTATCATGTTCCTGTATTCGAAGAAATAGATGCATTTACTAAGTTAAAATTAGAAAGTGAATTCCAAAAACTAAGTCCTGGTGGAGCAGTATCTTATATTGAAACTCCTAACTTAACTAATAACTTAGATGCAGTATTACAGATTATGCAGTTTATCTATGAAAATATCATGTATGCTGAATTAAATACAAAATCTGATTATTGTCAAGTATGTGGTTATGATGGAGAAATCTTAATTGATGATGATATGGAATGGTATTGTCCAAACTGTGGAAATAGAGATCATGATAAATTAAATGTAGCAAGAAGAACTTGTGGATATATTGGATCTAATTTCTGGAATAAAGGACGTACACAAGAAATCAAAGAAAGAGTATTACACATAGATAATAAAGATGATGAGTAAAAGGAATCTATATAGATTCCTTTTCATACAAAGAGGGAAAAATAATGAGATATAATAAGATAAGAAAAATGGATATTTCTAATGGTCCTGGTGTAAGGGTTTCTATATTTTTACAGGGATGTACATTTAATTGTCCTAAGTGTTTTAATCCTGAGACTCATGATTTTAATGGAGGAAAGGAGTTTAGTGAAGCTACTATAGATAGAATCTTAGAATTAGCTAATGCTGATCATTTTGCAGGATTATCTATATTAGGTGGAGAACCAATGCATCCTGTTAATAGAACAGGAACTATTGCTTTAGCAAGGGCTTTTAAAGAAAGATATCCTAATAAAACAGTATGGGTATGGACAGGATTTTTATTTGATAAAGATCTTAAGGACGAAGAAGGTATTGAAAATATAGATGTTATTGTTGATGGCTTATATGTAGATGCTTTACATGATTTTAGATTGAAATGGAAAGGTTCTTCTAATCAAAGAGTTATTGATGTAAAAGAGAGTTTAAGAACAGGTGAAATAGTGATTACTGAATAGGAGTGATGCTCCTATTTTTAATTTGTAAAATGATATGAATTATAGTAATATGTATTTGATATAAGGAGGGGTAGTATGAAGCAGTTTGTAACTATCAGTGAAGAAGGCGAAAAATGGCTAAAAAAAGGTCAAATGTGGATGTATAAAAATAATGTTGTTGATTTAGATGAAACGATTGAAAATGGTTCAGTCGTAGATATTATGACAACATCTAATGAATATATTGGAACTGGATTTATATCACAGAAGAGTCATATATTAGTTCGTATACTAACAAAGAATCAAAATGAAATTATAGACCGTGATTTTTTTAAGAAAAGAATTTGTTTTGCATATGAGTTTAGAAAAACAGTAGAAGAAGAAAATATCACAAATTGTAGAATTATTTTTGGTGAAGCAGATCAATTACCAGGATTAACTGTTGATCGTTATAATGATATTTTAGTTTGCCAGATAAGTTCTTATGGATTAGATAAAATTAAAGATATGATTTATGAGATTTTATTAGAAGTCTTACATGAAGATGGACAAGATGTAAAAGGAATATATGAAAGAAATGATATTCAAGTACGTAGTAAAGAAGGTTTAACTATGTATAAGGGATATTGGAAAAATATGAATTTTCCAACAAAGACTATCATTGATGAAAATGGTCTTAAATTACATATTGATGTAGAAAATGGGCAAAAGACAGGATATTTCTTGGATCAAAAAAGTAATCGAGTTCTTTTAAGAAAGATAGCTCATGGAAAGAGGATTCTAGATTGTTTTACTCATACAGGTGGTTTTGCGTTAAATGCGGCTTATGGGAATGCTAAGCATGTTACAGCTGTAGATGTTTCTCAGACAGCTTTAGATCAAGCATTAAGAAATGCTCAGTTAAATCATTTGGAAGATAGAATGTCTTTTGTGAAAGCTGATGTCTTTAAATATTTGGATGAATGTTATAAAGGACAATTTGATTTAATTGTTTTAGATCCTCCAGCTTTTACAAAATCAAGAAGAACCATAGATCATGCTTATAGTGGATATAAGAGAATCAATAAAAGAGCTATGGAATTATTAAATAGAGGTGGATATCTAATTACTTGTACATGTTCTCGTTTTATGGAGATAGATAATTTTGAGAAGATGCTAAGAGAAGCTGCTATGGAAGCAAATGTAACGCTTAAACAAGTATCTGTCACTCAACAAAATGCTGATCATCCCATTTTATGGACAATGGAAGAAACTTCTTATTTAAAATTCTATATATTTCAGCTAGTTTAATAGGAGTTAATACTCCTATTTTTTTCATATTATGAAAAAAATAAAATAAAAAAAGAGAAATGTCGAAATAAAAGGAATATATAAGTATAAGACATTTTTAGAAAGGAGTTATAGTTATGATCAGTGTAGAATATAAAGGTAGAAAGGTGAATATTACTTACCGCAATGATGTCATTTTTAAAATGACTTTAGGAAGTGATGATGATGAATCAAGAGAATTATTGAAGTTTGTAGTAGAGGCAGTTACAAACAGGAAGTTTAGAACACTATGAGTGGTCAATACGGAGAGTTTAGGAAGATTTGTATTGGACAAAAAGAATTTTCTAGATATTAGGGCAGAGGATGAAGAAGGAAACATTACAAATATTGAGATGCAGTGTTCAGATATCGGAGAATTTGATATCAAAAGATTTCAGGGATATGTCTACAGACTTGCAGGAAATCAGTTAAAGTCAGGGGATGATTATGGAAGTACCGGAACAGTAGACCAGATTGTTTTTACAACAGGATATTTCAATGGGAAACTCATAACTGAATACAAGCAAAGAGAAGAGAATGGTAAGATAATGCCATATAACATGGCATCATTCTACTTTATATCATTACCGGAGATTGAGAAAATTGTAGAGGAAAAGAAAAAGAGGAAAGAAAAGCTCAATGATTTAGAGGTATTATCATATGTCTATCAAAAAGAGGTGGATGATGATATAATAAGTGTATCAGATGAGAGACAGAAAAGGATGATTACACTTATGGATAAGAAATACAAGGAAGCGGCAGTCAATGAAGAAGTGTTTGATGAAGTTAAAGAAGCAGCATTCTATGAAGCGTGGCTAAATGCGCAGCTAAAGCATTCATTACAGAAAGGATACGATGATGGAATGGCTCAAGGAATGGCTCAAGGTGTGGAAACAATGTTAGTAAATTTGCATAAACTTGTATTAAATGTTTATAATGAAGAAGCTTTATGGTTAAATGATTGTACATTAGAAGGATTAAATTATGCTTTTGATATTGTCTTAGATAATTTAAGTTACGATGATTTTAAGGATAAAGTTATCAAATATTAGATAAATAACAGGGAAACCTGTTATTTTCATTTTATGATAATTTTAATACAAAACAATATGATTTGGTATATAATCATTTGGGGTGATGAAAAATGGGAAAATATTTATTTTTTGATATTGATGGAACATTAATAGGAAAGTCTAAGAAAGTAACAGAAAAAAATAAGGAAGCTATTACATTAGCAAGACAAAATGGTCATAAAGCTTTTTTATGTACTGGTAGAGCACCAGTCTCTATAATGAAAGATATTTTAGATGTTGGTTTTGATGGTATTGTTTGTAGTGCTGGTGGTTATGTTATTATTGATGGTGAGTATATTTTTGAAAACTTTATTAATCAATATTTGTTGAGTGAAGTTATAACAATGTTTATTAATAATCATATTTTATTTATGTTAGAATCAAAAGATGCGATTTATGAAACACCAGGTGTGATGGAGTTTTATGAAAGAAGAGCAGGGTTAGATGAAGAAAATCATGAGTTAATGAGAAATATATTATTAAGAAGACAAGGAGAAAACAGATTACCAGTTAAAGATTTTAATATCTTAAAAACAGGTGTTACAAAAGTAGTATTTATTTCTCCTGATAAAGAAAATTTTAAGAAAGTTGCTCCTTTTTTAGAAGAGTTTTTCAATATAGTATATTTTTCTAAAGAGGATGATTGGTATATTAATGGTGAAATTATTATAAAATGTTGTACTAAAGCTGATGGTATTATTAAGGTTATTAATCATTTTAAAGGTAAAATGGAGGATACTATCGCTTTTGGAGATAGTATGAATGATTATGAGATGATCCAAGAAGTTCATACTGGAGTTGTTTATAAAGATGCAGGAGAAAAGCTTAAAAATGAAGCAAGTTATTTCTTTGATGATCCTGATGATGATGGTATTTATAAGGTTATGAAAGAATTAGAATTAATTTAATTATTATTTTTAGTGCATTTTTTATTAAAATAGGTATAATACAAACAATGGAGTTGATGAAATGGAAGTATTGTTTGAAGTATTAGAAGAAACGATTATTATGTTACCAATGTTATTTATTATGTATTTAATATTGGAATATAGTGAATTACATAATTATCATTTTCTAGATAAGTTAAAGAAACAGGGACCTTTATATGGTGCATTGTTAGGTGTAATACCACAATGTGGTATTAGTGTTATTGCTAGTATTTTATTCTTAGAAAGAAAGATTACTATTGGGACTTTAATAAGTATTTATATAGCTACTTCTGATGAAGCTATACCTTTATTGTTATCTAATCCTTCTATGTCTAAAATAACATTAAGTGTTGTGGTAGTTAAATTTATTACTGCAATAATATTTGGGTATCTGATTGATTATTTTATAAAGATTGATTTTGAAAAGAAAGAAATTAAACATCATCATCATGATCATTCTTTATGGAAATGTGCTATAGAAAGAACTTTAAAGATATATTTATTTATTTTTGTGATTCATTTGGGATTATCATATTTATTTGAATATATTGGTGAAGATACATTATCTGTTATCTTATTAAATCAAAGTTATTTACAGCCTATTGTGTCTTCATTTTTTGGGATTATTCCTCATTGTGTTGTTAGTGTAGTATTAACAGAACTATACTCTAATGGTTTATTAAGTTTTGCCTCTCTTATTTCTGGACTTATGAGTAATGCAGGAATGGGATTGTTAGTACTTATAGAATATAAGATTAATCCTAAAGTCTTTGCACAGGTTATTGGAATTTTATTAGGATGTAGTATTATTGCAGGAATAGTTATACAAATTTTATAAAAAGATTTTAAAATCCTCTCTTATATATTATACTTATAATATATAAGGGAGGATATTTATTATGGAATATGAAATTTTAGGTACACCTTTTCCAGTAGTTGTATGCCATTTAAAAAAAGGAGAATCAATGCTAAGTGATAGTGGAGCCATGGCTTGGATGGATCCATGTATGGAATTGGAAACAACAAGTAATGGTGGTTTTGGTAAAGCGATGGGAAGAATGTTTTCTGGAGAAACCATTTTCTTGAATCGATATACTGCTCATGCTGATGGAAAAATTGCATTTTCATCTTCCTTTGCAGGAGAAATTAGAAGGATTGATATTATGCCAGGAAGAGAAATTGTTGTGCAAAAGTCAGCCTTTGTTGCTAGTGAAGCTACTGTTGAAAGATCGACCTTCTTTACTAAGAAATTTTCTGCAGGTTTATTTGCTGGGGAAGGCTTTATTATGAGTAAATTCTCTGGTAATGGAGCTTTATTTGTGGAAATAGATGGTGCTTGTGTTGAATATGATTTGGCTCCTGGTCAACAGATTATTGTCGATTCTGGTAATCTAGCGATGATGGATGCAACATGTAGAATGGAAATTAAACAAGTTTCAGGATTAAAGAATAAGCTATTGGGTGGCGAAGGATTCTTTAATACAGTTGTGACTGGACCAGGTAAAGTATATTTACAGACAATGCCTATTTCTAGTCTTGCAAGTGTGTTATCACAGTATATCATTTCTAAATAATATATTAAGCATTAGACATTGTTCTGATGCTTTTTTGAGTCACTTTTTTCACATATTTATGGCATAATAACTTATAAAGAAGGGAGGATATCTAATGAAAAAGATTATTATAACTTTAATTATCTTATCTATATTGATGTTCGTTATTTATAGTCTTATACATTATGGTGGTTCTGGATTAGGAATTTTCTTTAGACCAAAATAGAGTATCAATTATTTTTTTGTTTTCATCTGCATCTCATTTGTTAGGTGATGGAAGATTCTTTAATATTGTTGTAACTAGGGTAGGTAGAGTATATTTATAGAGAATGCTTATTTTTAGTCTTGCAGATATGAAATCATAGTATATATTTTCTAAATAATATATTAAGCATTAGATATTATTTTATGACAGCTGATAAATAAAATAGTAAAATGTTGATTTAAGAATAATAAGAGAATATGATTTTGATATTTAACGCTGTTATCAAGTTGTAGATGAACATTATTTTAGATATAAAGATTTTATAAAATAAAAACGAGTATTCAATACTCGTTATTTTTCTAGCCTTTCATTTAAATCTACATATAATTCTACATAACCGCATTTTTTACATATAGCAGCTTTTACAACATGTTCTGTTTTCTTATAGTTTTCATCTTTTTCAATAACTATAAAATCACTTAATACAGTTCCTTGATCTTTTAAATAACAATCTTTTTCCATTTCTTGATGGCAATATGGACATTTTCTTAACATTTTGATCACCTCAAAATAATTATACAATAAATAAAATGGAAAACAAACAGCAAAAAACCTATATTTAACATTTTTTCTGACTTATTTTGTGATATAATGTCAAAGAGGTGATGTTTGGAAATGATTAAGTTAGAAAATGTAACTAAAGTGTATAAAACTGGCGTTAGAGCTGTTAATGATATGAATTTAACTATTGCTCCAGGAGAGTTTGTTTATGTTATTGGTCCTACCGGAGCTGGTAAATCTACTTTTATTAAATTATTGTATAGGGAAGAAAAAGCAACATCTGGTAAGGTTATTGTTGCTGGACAAGATGTTTCTAAGATTAAAAATAGAAAAGTTCCTTATTTTAGAAGAAATATAGGAGTTGTTTTCCAAAATTATAGATTATTACCAAAGAAAACTGTTTTTGAAAATGTAGCTTTTGCTTTGGAAGTTACTGATACACCAAAAACTCAAATTAGAAAGATGGTAAGAAGAACATTAGAATTAGTTGGGTTAGAAAATAAAGCTAATGCTTTTCCGCATCAATTATCAGGGGGACAACAACAGCGTGTTGCAATTGCTAGAGCTATCGTTAATAATCCTAAAGTATTAATTGCTGATGAACCTACAGGAAATCTTGATCCTGATACTTCTGTTGGTATTATTGAATTACTACAAAGAATTAATGAAGTTAATAATACTACAATATTAGTTGTTACTCATGATAAAGAAATTGTTCAAAAATATAAAAAGAGAACAATATTAATTGAAGATGGATGTGTAAAAACAGATACAAGTACAGGAGGTTATGTATAATGGAATTGATTAGTTGTATTAAAAACTTCCCTAAACATTGTAAAACTGCTTTACAGAATATTTGGCGAAATGGTGTTATGTCTGTATCTTCTATTTTTGCAGTAACAATTACCTTAGTATTAATTTTAATTATTGGGGTGGTTGCTATTAATATACAGGATATGACTTTAAGCATAGAAGAAAGCTTAACAGTTTATGTTAAAATGGAAAGAGATATTGATGATGAAGACGCTCAATCTATCCAGGATGATATTGAAGCAATTGCAGGTGTTAAAAGTGCAACTTTTTCATCTAAAGATCAGGAATTAGATAAATTAATTGAAACTCAAGGTGAAGATGGGAAAAAACTATTTGAATCTTATAGAGATGATAATCCCTTAGGAGCTGCTTATGTTGTTGAAGTTAAAGATGCTTCGCAATTAGAAGAAGTGGCTACTGCCATAGGTGATTTAGAAAATGTTAGAGAAACAAATTATGGTGGCGATTCTACTTCTAATATGGTTGATACCTTAAAAACAATTAGAAATGGTGGAAGCATCTTTGTGGGTGCATTAACAGTTTTAGCTTTATTTATGATAGCTAATACAATAAAGATTACAATTACTTCAAGACAAACTGAAATCAGTATTATGAGAATGGTAGGTGCTAGTAACTGGTATATTCGTATTCCATTTATGTTAGAAGGTATTTTTATTGGTATTATTGGTTCTATTATACCTATTTTATTAATGTATTTTGGATATCAGTTTATTTATGCTCAAAGTGTAGATTTCTTTAATTCTTCATTGATTGCTTTAAGAGAACCGTTCCCATTTATTTATCAATGCTGTGGTTTAGTAGTAGCATTGGGTAGTGGTGTTGGTTTAATTGGAAGTTATACATCAGTACGTAAATTTTTAAAATTCTAGGAAAGTGAAAACTTTCCTTTTCATTTTATTAACAATTTATTAATTTTGTTCATCTTACTTGAATATTATTTGACTTTAAAGATAAACTTACTTATAATAATACATATATTGTAAAAGAGGGTTAAAAATGTTTAGTAAGAAAGAAATATTTAGTATTCCTAACATATTATGTTATTTAAGAATATTATTAGTACCCGTATTTCTATATGTGTACTTTAAATTAGAAGCAGACAATAATAACCATTATTTATCAGTACTTATTTTAATCATTTCAAGTATTACTGATTTTTTAGATGGTTTTATCGCTAGAAAATATGACATGATTACTGAGTTAGGTAAATTAGTAGATCCAATGGCAGATAAGTTGACTCAACTTGTTGTAGCTTGTACATTAGTAGTGTCTTATCCATCATATATCTGGTTAATTGTTATTATTCTTTTAAAAGATGGTATGTTATTACTTGCCGGAATATATTTATTAAAGAAATCAGGAAAACACTTAGAACAGGCGGAAATGCCGGGTAAAGTGGCTACTTGTGTATTCTTTGTAGTTTCTATTATTTTACTAGCATTTAATCCAGGAATAAATATTTCAAATATAATGATATATACAACTGTTGTATTAATGGTTATCGCAATGGTACATTATGCTAAAGGTTTATATAATTTAGCTCAATAGAGAAGGAAACTTCTCTTTTTTTTCGTGATAGAATATTATGCTTTAGGTAAATGTTATTTTGTATGTTATAATGTAAATGGTGATATCAATGGATAAAAGAGAATTAAAGCGAAAGTGTTACATAGAAGCATTAAAAGATGCTGTTATACATGTAGATATGGTATTAAATCAGTTAAAGAAGATTGAAGATAAGAAAGGTATTTTTGATGAGGATATATTATATAAAGATCAATTACAGAGTGTTCTTGATTTAGAGTTATCTCTAGTTAATGTTGGTATTATATTGAGAAAAATGTCTGAAAACTTATTTATTACTATACCACAAGATATTAGAAGAGATATTAATAGTCTAATTCATTCTAATCGTTTTGATTATGATTTTGATATTTATGTTTATTCACAAAAGGGTAAAGAAAAGTTGGAATTAGATATCTTATTAGATTTTTGTAAAGATGTTCTTTCATTCGATAAAGTTCTTATTTAGTATATTTTATAATATCATTGGTGATATTATGAGGAAGAATATTGGGATTATATTGATGTTTTTAGGTGTATTATTAACAGTGAGTTTTAGTAGTAATGATTTATCTTTTATTGAAGAGTTAAAGAATATGATTGTGGTGTATTGGCCTTTATTGTTAAGTTTTTTTGGTATATATTTGGTGTCTACACCTAGAAGACGAAGATAGTGAGTTCTATCTTTTTATTTTCTTGTGAAAATTAGGTCAAGTTGCTTTATTTTTTGTTATAAATTCGTTATAATAACGGTGTATAAATTGGAGGTAAAGAAAAAATGAAAAAAAGACCTATCGTATTATGTATTATGGATGGTTATGGTTTAACTGATCGTGTAGATGGAAATGCGGTTAAATTAGCAAATACACCAAATTTAGATGATTTAATGGCTATGTATCCTACAACTCAAATTAAAGCTTGTGGAAATGCAGTAGGATTACCTGAAGGGCAAATGGGGAACTCTGAAGTAGGACATTTAAATATTGGTGCTGGTAGAACAGTTTATCAATCATTAACTTTAATTAATAAAGCAGTTAAAGATGGAACTTTCTATCAAAATGAAAAATTCTTAAATGCAATCAAACATGTTAAAGAAAATAATTCTAAATTACATATCTGGGGATTATTATCTAATGGTGGTGTTCACTCTTCTAATGAACATATCTATGCTTTATTACAATTAGCTAAAAATGAAGGTTTAGATAAAGTATATGTACATGCATTCTTAGATGGTAGAGATGTTGCTCCTGATAGTGGTGTTGATTTTGTACAAGAATTAGTTGATACAATGAATTCTATTGGTGTAGGAGAAGTTGCTTCAGTATCTGGTAGATATTATGCAATGGATAGAGATAAGAGAATGGATCGTGTTGAATTAGCTTATAATGCATTAGTAGCTAAGAGTGGAGAAACTTATAGTGATCCAGTTCAATATGTTAAAGATAGTTATACTAAAGAAGTATATGATGAATTCGTAATTCCTGGATATAATCCTGCTGTAAATGGTGGAGTTAGTGATAATGATGCTATTATCTTTGCTAACTTTAGACCTGATAGAGCTATACAAATGTCTAATGTATTTACTGCTGATGTTTATGATGATTTCAAACCAGCTGATAAACCAAAAAATATCGCATTTGTATGTATGATGAAATATGCTGATACAGTTAATGGAGAAATTGCTTTTGCATTACCTAAATTAACTAATACTTTAGGTGATTATTTATCAGCTAAAGGATTAAAACAATTAAGAATTGCTGAAACTGAAAAATATGCACATGTTACATTCTTCTTTGATGGTGGTTTAGATAAAGAAATCGAAGGAGCTACTCGTGTATTAATCAATTCACCAAAAGTTGCTACTTATGATTTACAACCAGAAATGAGTGCTTATGAAGTTAAGGATGCATTAATTGCTGAATTAGATAAGGATATTCATGATGTTGTTATTGTTAACTTTGCTAACTGTGATATGGTTGGTCATACAGGTGTTATTCCTGCAGCAATTAAAGCGGTAAGTGTTGTTGATGAATGTGTTGGTGAAGTTTATGAAAAAGTATTAGAATTAGGTGGTACTATGTTAATCACTGCTGACCATGGTAATAGTGAACAATTATTAGATGATGATAATAATCCATTTACTGCTCATACTACTAATATGGTTCCATTAATTGTAACTAATTCTCATATTAATTTAAAAGAAGATGGTAAACTTGGAGATTTAGCTCCTACAATTCTTCAATTATTAGGATTAGAAATTCCTGAAGAAATGGATGGAGAAAGCTTAATTTGCTAATAAGAGGTTGAAAAACCTCTTTTTTTGGTGCATATCATTTGTAGTTCTTCTTATTTTGATTTATAATTTAAATATAGATAGGAGTAAAGGAGAAAAAGATTATGGAACAAAAATTTTATAGATGTGCACATTGCGGAAATATTATTGCAAAAGTTAAAGATACTGGTGTACCAGTTATGTGTTGTGGAGCAAAAATGGAAGAAATGATTCCTGGAACTAGTGATGGAGCTGCTGAAAAACATGTTCCTCAATACACTGTTGAAGGGAATTTAGTAACTGTTAAGGTTGGAGAAGTAGAACATCCAATGTTAGATAATCATTATATTGAATGGGTATCTATTCAAACTAAATTTGGTAATCAAAGAAAATTATTAAAACCAGGAGATAAACCTGAAGTTGTATTTGCTTTAGTTGATGGTGATGAAGTAGAAGCTGTTTATGAATACTGCAATCTACATGGATTATGGAAGAAGTAAGAGGATAAAACCTCTTTTCTTTTTGTATTAAATTTTTACTAAGTTCATATAATCATGGTAAGATATCTATAGAAAGAAGGAAAAATATGAAAAAGAAGTTCTTATTAACGATGACAGGGGTAGGTATAGTTACTGTAGGATTAGCTGGATATATGGCTATAGAATATGCTTGTAAAAGACAAAAACCTTATACAAAGAGATTAAAAGAATTACCAGAAGAATATATGAAATGGTATAATCAACAAACATTAGAAGATTTAGAAATAATGTCAGACGATGGTTTGAAATTAAAGGCTAAGTTTTTAAAAAATAATACTGATAAGTTATTAATAGCAGTTCATGGCTATCATTCTAATAATGTTTTTGAATATGCATATTATTTAAAGTTTTATTATGAAATGGGCTTTAGTATTCTTTTGCCTGATAATAGAGCTCATGGTGATAGTGAAGGGACATGGATTGGCTTTGGATGGTTAGATAGGTTAGATATTATAAAGTGGATGAATACTATGATTGAAAAGAATCCAGATGCTAAGATAGTCTTGCATGGTATCTCTATGGGAAGTGCTACGGTTTTAAATGTCAGTGGTGAAAAGATTCCTGAAAATTTGAAATGTATTGTTTCTGATTGTGGATTTACAAATGTTTATGATCAGATGAAGCATGTTGCAAATACTGATATTAAAGTCTTAAGATATTTATTACCAATATCCAATCGAATAAGTAAATATATAATTGGCTACAATTTTAAAGAAGCTTCACCATTAAATCAGGTAAAGAAATCTTATACGCCTACTTTATTTATACATGGGGATGCTGATACTTATGTTCCTACCAAGATGGGATATCAATTATATGAAGCTTGTAGTGCTGATAAAGAATTATTGATTGTACCGGATGCTCCTCATGCAGAAAGCTATTTTTTAAATAAAGATTTATGTGAAGATAAGATAAAACAATTTATAGATAAATATGTAAAATGAGGGAATAAACTATGAAAGAATTATTAATTCGTGCAGATGATTTAGGTTTTTCTGAAGGTATTAATTATGGTATAGAAAAGAGTGTTAAAGAGGGTATTATACGAACAGTAGGTATTATGATGAATATGGATGCAACTGAACATGGTATTAATTTATTAAAGGATACAGGAGTATGTTTTGGTTTACATACTAATATTTGTGTAGGTAAGCCATTGGTTGATCCTAAACTTATACCTAGTCTTGTAGATGAAAATGGATACTTTAAATCTTCAAAGACTTATCGTAAAGCAAAAGAAGATTTTGTAGTATTAGATGAAGTTCTTTTAGAAGTAGAGGCACAATATTTAAGATATGTAGAACTAATGGGAGAAAAGCCTCATTATTTTGAAGGACATGCGGTTATGAGTGATAATTTCTTTAAGGCAATGGAAATTGTTGCTAAAAAGTATAATTGTGATTATTTACCAGTAAGTTTTAATGGTCCAACAAAGTTTAGAAATACGACTTTATATACTTCTATGGATAGTATGAAATCTAACTATAATCCATTTGAATCATTAAAGAGAGATGCTTTACAAGATTATGGTGAAAATGGTATTTGTATGTTTGTATGTCATCCAGGATATTTGGATGCATATATTATTAGAACTTCTTCCCTTTTAGAACCTAGAACTTTAGAAGTAGAAATGGCATGTAATCAAAAAACAAAAGATTGGTTAAAAGAAAATAATATTAAAGTAATAACATATGATGATTTAGATTAAATATGGGGATTCGAATGAATCCCCATTATTTTATTTGATATAACTCTGTATATTTATCGATTAAATAATCAATATAGACATTAGGATCAAAAGATTCATGACAGACTTGATTAATAATTTCATCTGCTGTATATAAAGCACCATATTGATGGATATGTTCTTTTAACCATTCTCTAATCACTATAAAATTATTATTTTCTAATTCTTTATCAACATTTATATCTTTCTTCATTGCCTTAAAGAATTGAGCACTGAATGCACTACCTAAGGCATAAGTAGGAAAATAGCCAAAGTTACCACAAGACCAATGAATATCTTGTAAAATACCATTATTTGCATCTTTAGGTCTAACTCCCAGATACTGTTCATATTTATCAGCCCATAATTCATCTAAATGATCGTAGTCTACATTGCCATTTATCATTTCTTTTTCTAATTCATAACGAATGAGTACATGTAATGGGTAAGTTAATTCATCTGCTTCTGTTCTGATAAGTGATGGTTTGGAGATATTTATCATTTTAATAAATTCATCTAATGATATATCTTTTAAATGTTCATTAAATATTTCTTGAACTTTAGGATAATTATTAACCCAGTAAGATTTTCTTCTACCAATATAATTCTCTAAGAAACGACTTTGAGATTCATGCATACCACTTGTCATAGCATTACCAACATTTAATCCTTCTAATGCTTCATCTACTCCTAATGCATATAGAGCGTGTCCATATTCATGAATAATAGAGAAAATTGAACTTGTTAGAGAATGTTCTACATATTTTGTAGTTATTCTTACATCATGTAAGCTTAATGGTTCTGTAAAAGGATGTTCGCTTGTTCCCATATAACATTCATTTTTGTTATAACCCATGTATTCTTTAAGAATCTCCATGACATTGATTTGTTTAGCTTCTTCATAATGTTTATGTAGAATAGAATCATCTATTGTTGTACCTGATTCATTGACTTTCTTTATAAATGGAACTAATCTTTCTTTAATAACATCAAAAAAAGCATCATATTTCTCTATACTCATACCAATTTCATATTCATCTAACATAGCATCATATAGATTTTTATTAGGGTTATAATAGATATATGCTTGCTTAGTGACTTCCACTATTTCTTTTAGAGTTTCTTTAAATAATTGGTAGTTGTTTTCTTGTTTTGCTTTGCGCCATTGAACTTCACCTTTTGAATAGGTTTCTCTCATTTTCATAAAGAACTCTTTAGGTAATAGATTAGTTTTATTAACTTCTTTTAGAGTTAATTTGATTTCTTTGTTCATGACTTCTCCTAAATCTATTTTTGATATTTCGTATAGTTTCTTAATATTATCTTTATTTGTTGAATATTCAAATAATTCACCTGATAATAATGACATCATTTTTATTCTATAATCACTACCATCAATAGGTGCAATTGTATAATTATCAAAAGACATAGTTGTAAGTGCTAAAGTATAGGCACTACATTTTTCGTTATATGTTTTATAAAAATTTAATGCTTCTTCTTTGTTCATTGTTTTCACCTCTTTTTTATTTTAATGAGATTTGTGTTTTGTGTCAAATCATAGGATATGGAGAGAAGTATTTTACTTTTTGGTTGTAATTATGGTATAGTATACAGGGGTGCTAACAATGAAGAAAAGATTACTTATATTGTTAATAATCAGTTTATTATTTGGCTGTAAAATAGATACGTCATATAAAGATATAAGTGGTATAGTAGAAGTAACTTATGCAGAAATATCTGCATTAATGGATAGTGATGTTTCTTTTATTCTTTATATAGGTAGAGATGATTGTGGAGATTGTATTGAGTTTTATCCTATATTAGAAGATTATATTAATACCCATTATGATACTGGCATTTATTATCTGAATATTAGAGAGATGAGAGATAACGCAAGAAAAGAAGATGCTAGTGAAGAAGAAAAAGCATTCTTTGATGAAATATATGAGACTTTTGAAATAGAATGGACCCCTACGATAGAATGGATACAAAATGGTAAAATATATAAGAAATATCAATATTTAGATGAAGATTATATAAAGATAAAAGATAGAGAACAACAAAAATTAAAAAGAGAAGAGTTTATAGAAGAATTTGAACAATTTATGGATGAATATTATAAGGAGGCAAATAATGAAGAAGTGTCCTAGATGTAAAAGAGATGTTGCTGATAATCATCAGTATTGTCCTCATTGTGGATATAATTTAAAACAAAAGAATCATATGAAATGGATGAGAATAATTGCATTAATTTCTTTTTTCTTAATTCCTTTTTTATATTACTTTTTATTAGGTGGTATTGATATCACAGGTACAGGTTTTAATGCTTCAGATAAACTTGTGTTACAGGAAGTTACTGATAGAAGTGCAACTACAATAGTATATGATTTTAAATCATTAGAAGATTTTGAAAAGAATGTAGAAAATGTATCTACATATATTCAAGATATAAAGAATTATGAAACAACACTAAAAGATGATGATATTAGTCAATCATATTATATAGCTATTTTAGATAATTATGATATTAGTTTTGGTTTAGATTATTCTTATATTACTGATAATAGTCTTCAGGTAGATATTCATAAAGAATATACGAGAAGTCAATCTGTAGATTATTTAGAATATTCTTTTACACAAAAGAATATTTCTTCTTTAGAAGATATAGTTATTGATTATGATTATATTAAAAATTATATTAGTGATACTGCAACAGTTGAAAAGTTATATAATCAGTTAATAGACAGAGTAGATGAATTTAATTTAAAAAGAGATAGTATTGGTCATTTTGGTTTTGGGCAATATAGTGATAATATGTCTTTAGTTGTTTATCCAGATGGCGATGTTTTTAAGGTGACATTAAAGTATAAGGTGATGAAATAAAAAGAGATTGTAATGAAATAACGAGCAACTAAAGGATAGTTATTTCTTACAATCTCTTTAAGGTAATCTAGAGTTAAAAACAACAGATTAATCTAGATTACCTTTTTATTTACATCAACTGTATTTATTTTGAAAACAGTGTGCGGTTACACCAACCGTAATATCTAGGACTTTTTATTCGACATGTTTAATGGTCTCTCTAAATAACATTATAAGTCCAATTCCTACAAACAATACTTTAGCGCCATAATAAATTAAGTATGCAGCACTTACAAAATTAACATGGTCTCCAGTAAAAAAGACGATATCAGGCAAATATAAAAGAATAAGAATAAATACGATATAACAGATTATTTTTTTTATACTCACTAAAATTTCACCCTTCCGTCTTTATGACAATAAGCAAAATGATTTGAAGAATATGCCATAGATGCAGTAAATGTCGTTTTTGCTGCTTCTCCTACTTCTACAGATACTCCTAAATTAAAAGTTGTATTTCCATTATTATAAAAATCGCCATTTAAGTCCCAAAATAAGCAATTGCTTGCTTCTAGATTATAGTAAAGATCTCCACCAAATTGTTTTGAGGTTCCATTATAATTTCTATCTATATTAGCATACAATATTTCTTCTATTGAATTTGGATATCCTCCATTACCAAAGGAAGAATAAGTATAAAAGTAAGGTCTACATGTATATGAAGAATTAACAACACATGTACTATAAATTGTCCAATAATCATAAGTAATTCGCATAGATTGAAGAGTATTAATTTTATTTATTAATTCTATTTTATCATCGCTGTAAATATTAGAATCTTCTTCAATAATTTCAATTAATTCATCAGCTGTATGTTTAATAAAGATATTTCCGTTAATCACAATACTTTCGGTAGCCTTTGCTTCAACTAAACATACCATTGAAAACACCATTGATAATGATAATAATATTTTTATTAAATTGTTATTTTTCATTTTCTTTATTCTAGTAAAATCTAATTATAACAGTTTAATTGCAATAAAATTACAAATACTAGTTTTCCTTTCTTCAATATTTTGATTGTATGACCTCGTTTTCATTAACCATTGGAATCTCCACCTGTCTTTATTTGATTATACATTATAAATTAAATTTTCTCAATTCAAATTATATTATATATGTATGTTTAAAATTATATTATATATGTATGTTTTATATAATAAATAATATGTAATATGGACAAAAGAAAGGATAATAAAAATGTCAAACAGAAATAACTGTATTAAACTTGAAATGCTTTTTCTTGCTATCATTTATAATGGGATAGCTATGGCTATGAAATAATGAAAAAAAATTTCAGAAAGGACTAATAATCTTATCAATATTAAAGAAGGAGTCTTGTATTCTATTATTCATAATGTGTTAGAAAAAGGATATATATCGAGATATGAGCGACCTTTTGGTATGAAAATAAGAGCTTATTGTCATATTGAGGAATCTGGAAAGACAAGATTATTTGAAATGATAGATGAATATTATAAGTTTACCGAAGTAATCAATAATTTTATATTAAAAGAAGTAGGTAATGATAACAATTAATAGATATATATCAATATTATTGAGAAATCTATTTTTTAAAGATATTACAAAAAACAATATAAATGAATAGGGTAATCACTATATCTTTCATTTGATTTGTAAATTCGTTGTTTTGTTATTTTATCTAAATATCTTTTACTTTCTTTTTGTTTAGGTATATACTAATGATTTGTAAAAGGGGAATGTTTATGGAACGAACAAAAAAAGAATTATGGAAACAAGGGTTTAAAGATGGTATTCCTATTTGTTTAGGGTATTTTGCAGTTTCTGTTACTTTTGGTTTACAATGCGGAATTGGTGGTTTAAGTATATTTGAAGCAACACTTATTTCTTTTACTAATTTGACATCTGCTGGACAGTTTGGTGGATTAGAACTTATTGTAGCACAGGCAAGTTATTTAGAAATGGCATTTACACAGTTGATACTGAATTTAAGATATATATTAATGTCTACGTCTTTATCACAGAAGTTGGATAAAACTGCGACAATACCACAAAGAATGATTGTATCTCATGGTATTACTGATGAGATATTTGGTGTATCTATGTTAACGAAAGGAAGGTTATCACCTTATTATTCATATGGTGTTATGAGTGCAGCTATTCCTGGATGGACTTTTGGAACTTTTGTAGGGATTGCGATTGGTAATGTATTACCATTAGATATTTTAAATGCTTTATCAATAGCAATATATGGTATGTTTATTGCAGTTATTATACCTCCTGCTAAAAAAGATAAGATTATTTTAGGAGTTGTTATTGCATCAATGGTGGTTAGTGGTTTATTTGATGTTTTACCTGTTTTAAATAAGATTTCTAGTGGATTTAAGATTATTATTGTAACACTAATTATAGCTAGTGCTGCAGCATATTTCTTTCCCGTAAAGGAGGATAATCATGAGTCATAATATATATATTTATATTCTTGTTATGGCAGGAGTCACTTATTTAATAAGAGCTTTACCATTAACTTTAATACATAAAGATATTAATAATCAGTTTTTTAGATCATTTTTATACTATATTCCCTATGTTACTTTAGCTGCAATGGTATTCCCTGATATATTATCTTGTACTAGTGATACAATCACTGCAGTAGTCGGTTTTGTAGTAGCATTAATATTAGCTTACAAGGAACAAAGTTTGACTACTGTTGCGATTGTTTCTTGTATTGCGGTTTATATTACAGGATTGTTTGTTTAGATTGAGTTTATCTCAATCTTTTTTTATAATGTTAGATAAGGGGAGATATGTATGTTATATAGATTAGAAGATACTCATAAAGTAAGCTATATTACTAAAGATAATAATGAGACAATGCTTTTATCTTGTATTCAAAAAGTCATGGGAGAGATAT
The DNA here is from genome assembly GCA_036308445.1 of Bacilli bacterium. Lineage (GTDB taxonomy): Bacteria > Bacillota_I > Bacilli_A > Erysipelotrichales > Coprobacillaceae > MGBC113645. Next base: position 30,249 of record JAXJVS010000171.1, read on the forward strand.
ATGTAAATGATTTAGAACATCCTGAGTCTATTGTTTTTATCATTGGGGAGTTTTGTTTTCTTTTTGGTAAAGTTAATCATGATTTAAAGTTTGATAATGACTTTATGATTGTAGTTTGTGATAATGAGCAATGGGCAAGATTTATTGAAAATCATTATACATATAAAAAAGTTACCAGATATGCTTTAAAAAAAGAGAGAGATGTATTTGATAAGAAGAAATTACAAAGGATTATTGATATGTTAGATAAACAATATAGGATTAAAAAGATAGATGAGGATTTATATAATGAATGTAAAAAGTATTCATGGAGTAAAGATCTAGTAGCTAGTTATAATGATTATATAATGTTTAAAAACATTGGTTTAGGGTTTGTAATTATGAAAGATAAGGAAATTATAGCAGGAGCATCTTCGTATTCAACATATAAAGAAGGTATAGAAATAGAGATAGATACGAAACAGGAGTATAGAAGACAAGGCTTAGCAAGTATTATAGGGGCCAGATTGATATTAGAATGTTTAGATAGAAATTTATATCCTAGCTGGGATGCTCATACAAAAATTTCGTTATGTCTTGCAGAAAGATTAGGTTATCATTTTGATTATGAATATATTGCTTATGAAATATACAGTAAGTAATGTGTTTTATCATATATAGGTTGAGAAAATGGAACAGCTTGAATTATTAAGTCAGATGATTAAGACATTCGAAGAACAATCTATAAAAGTGCAATCTCAATTAAAAGGATTATCCTGCGAATTTTCTTCTTTTTATAAAGGTGAAGAATGTTTAGAACATATGGTATATCATTATGCAATTATTCGTTTTTCTTATTATAAGTTAATATATCGATTTACTATCCATTCTTCTTTTTCACAAATGAATAATATCTTAGATGTTTTTATTCAGTTTAATGATTTGGAAATACCATTTCATACTTGTATAACTCATTATGATATAAAAACATTAGATTGCTTTATTATTCCTTGTATTTCAAATGTAAATACTCTGAAATCGTCAATGCAGTTACTTACTCATAATATTTCTCATCATTTAGAAATATTACTTGAAAGAAATGATGGTTCTATAGATAGAGATTATTATAAGCATGTTTGTTTAAATTTACAACTTGATGAATTTGATAAAGATGATTATGCATTGTTTTTAAGAATTTTAACGATGCAGGAAGTTGATCAGGCATATATCGAGTTTTTACTTGGTCATAGGGAAAAAGCTATAAAGCTATATAAAAAGAAAAAAACACTTACAACATATGAATATATGTTAGTAGAAATGTTAGAAAGTCATATACCATATTCTCATCATTTAGATAATCAGATTATAGAACATTTATCTTCTTATAAATCAGGGGTTTTAAAGAATGATTTTAAAGAATTAATTGTTTTCTTTATTTCATGGTTGATTCTTACTATTCCTTGGGGATTGTTTTATGGAATTTTATATTATCTTTTTAATATAATCTTGTGTAAAGACGCTTTATATGTGTTTAAAGATGATCCTTTCTTTATATTTTTACCTAGCTATATTACTGCTATTGCTTGTAGTTATTTATTAAGATTTAAAATATATAAATTTGTATATAGAGATAACTATGAAAAATATAAAGAAAAAGATTACATGATGAACAGTCCTAAAACTAATATATTTATGGATAAATTATTAAAAGCTGGTATTATATTGTCAATGATTAGTATTTTCTTTTTTTCGAATGTTCAGATTCTTTTTTATCCTAATGGTTTTGTGGATAAAAGAGGTGTATTTGATATTATAGGAGAATTTCATGATTACGATGAAATTATTTGTATAACCTATTATGAAACACAAAAAAATGGATTTGGTGAAATTATTGATGAAGGAACTTATGTTATTGAATTAGCGGATGAGAGTATTGATTTGTATTATTATTTTTTAGATGAAAGAGAATTAGAAGAAGATTTTATTCCATTATTAATGAATTTGGGAGTAAAAATAGAATATAAACAGTATCTACCATATAGTTAATCAACTATATATAATAGAGAAGGGTTTTCCTTCTTTTTTCTTATTATGAAATTTCTTTGCTTAATGTTTAAATCTTTTATATACTTATATTAGATGAGGAGGAAATATAGAAATGGAAAAGAAACCTGTTAAAATAGTTACTATTGGAGGAGGAAGTAGTTATACTCCTGAATTAATGGAAGGATTTATTAAAAGATATGATGAATTACCAATCAAAGAAATCTGGTTAGTAGATATTGAAGATGGTAAAGAAAAACTAGAAATCGTTGGTACTATGGCTCAACGTATGTGGGATGCATCTCCTTATGATGTTAAAGTGCATTTAACATTAGATAGAAGAGAAGCATTAAAAGATGCTGACTTTGTTACTACTCAATTTAGAGTTGGGTTATTAAATGCTCGTATTAAAGATGAAAGAATACCTTTCTCTTATGGTATGTTAGGACAAGAAACTAATGGTGCTGGTGGTATTTTTAAAGCATTTAGAACTATTCCTGTTATTTTGGGAATTGTTGAAGATATGAAAGAATTATGCCCTAATGCATGGTTAATCAACTTTACTAATCCTAGTGGTATGGTTACTGAAGCAGTTTTAAAATATGGTAAATGGGATAAAGTGATTGGTTTATGTAATGTTCCTGTAGGTGCTATGATGAATGAACCAGCTACTATCGATACAACTTTAGATCAGTTAATTTATAAATTTGCTGGATTAAACCATTTCCATTGGCATAAAGTTTTTGATACTCAAGGAAATGAAGTGACTCAAAAGATTATTGATGCTATGTATGAAGGAAAAGATGCTGGAATTCCTGCTAATATTCATGATATGCCATTCTTTAAAGAACAATTAGATCAGATGAAAATGATTCCTTGTGGATATCATAGATATTATTATAGACAACAAGAAATGTTAGCTCATGGTTTAGAAGAATATAATGGTATTGGTACTAGAGCACAACAAGTAAAACAAACTGAAGAAGAATTATTTGAATTATATAAAGATCCTAATTTAAGTGTGAAACCTGAACAATTAGCTAAACGTGGTGGCGCTCATTATTCAGATGCTGCTTGTGAAACAATTGCTTCTATTTATTCAAATGCTAATAGACATATCGTAGTAACAACTAGAAATAATGGTGCTGTACCTGATTTACCAGCTGATTGTGCAGTAGAAGTTTCTGCTTATATTGGTGCAACTGGTGCTAAAGCAATAGCATTTGGACCATTACAGCCTGCTGAAAAAGGTTGGTTACAATGTATGAAGAATATGGAAATGTGTGTTGAAAAAGCTGCTGTAACTGGTGATTATGGTTTAGCTTTACAGGCATTCTTCTTAAACCCACAGATTCCTTCTGGAGCAAATGCAAAACGAGTATTAGATGAATTATTAATTGCCCATAAGAAATATTTACCTCAATTTGCTGATAAGATTGCCCAACTTGAAGCAGAAGGTGTAACTATTAAAGATGATGTAGTAAGAGAATTAACAGAAAAAGGATTATAATAATATATGAAACATACTGTCTTATGATGGTATGTTTTTTTATTTAGTGATAAAATATTGTTATGGGAAAGTAGGGATATTATGAAAAAGAGGATTATAGCTATTGTAGCATTATTATGTTTGATTGTTGGAAGTATTGCTGGTTTTAATATCTATCAAGATTATAAGAAGCAGAAAATATATGATTCATTACTAGTAGAGTTTAAAGATGAGATTAAAATAGAATATGGAGATAAGATTGATGTATCAACATTGATAGATAATTATACTGGTGAAATAACATTACCTGCAATTGATACAACCAAAGTTGGTAGGCAGGAAATTGTATTTAAAGTAAGTCAAGATGATGTTGAAAGAGAATATCAGTTTGAAATAGAAATAGTAGATACTAAGAAACCTGTTATAACTTTAAAACAAGAGAATGTTGAAATAGAGGTTGATGATTCTTTAGATATATCTAAATATATAAAATCAGTAAAAGATGATGTAGATGGTGATATTGTATATAAAGAAAAAGTTAATGATGAAGAAGTTGATTATTATACATATAATGATAATATAAATTATAAAGCTGCAGGTACATATAAAGTAGAAATTATTGCTGTGGATAAGAATGGTAATAAGACGATTAAGACATTAAATGTTGTTGTTAAGGAAGGAGAAGTCATTGAAGAAAAGACTGAAACAGAAGTAGCACAAACATTAATTACACCTAATAACAAAGTTATTGTGATAGATGCAGGACATCAGGCGAAAGGAAATAGTTCTAAGGAGGCTATAGGTCCTGGTTCTAGTACTAAAAAGGCAAAGGTGACTACTGGTGCTACTGGTATATCTTCTGGTAAAGCGGAATCTCAAATTAATTTAGAAGTATCATTAAAATTAAGAGATGAGTTAAAATCAAGAGGATACACTGTAGTTATGACAAGAACAAGTCAAAATGTAAATATTTCTAATCAACAAAGAGCACAAATTGGAAATAAGAATAAAGCTGGAGCAGTTATTCATATTCATTGTGATAGTTTAAATGATTCTAGTGTTAATGGAGCTCATACTATTGCAATTTCTAAGAATAATTCTTATATACCTGGAATATATAGTTCTTCTAGTAAACTTGCAAGAAATGTTATTGATTCATATTGTAATGTAACTGGTATAAGGAATAGAGGAGTAGCTTATAGAGATGATTTAACAGGTTTAAATTGGAGTCAGGTTCCTTCTATTTATATTGAATTAGGTTTTATTAGTAATTCTAATGAAGATAAGAATTTAACTAATTCTTCTTTTCAAAAGAAATGCGCTAAAGGTATAGCTGATGGAATAGATAATTATTTCAAGTAAAACATATCATTTGGATTGATATGTTTTTTCTTTTGTAAGAATTAATGATAGAATGGTTTTAGGAAGGATGATGATTATGAAGAAAGTAAGTCAAATATTATTAACATTATTAATGATATTAAGTGTAATAACGAATGTTTCAGCTTATTCTAGAGATGAAAATAGTAAAGTAGTGAGTACTGTCGCAAAGATAATTACATCTTATGCTTTAGGTATGGATAGTGAGAAAATGTTAGAACAATTAAAAGATATATCTCAGGATGATTATGAAATATGGAATGATATTATTGATTATTGGGATTGGATAGAAAAGGATATGGTAGAAAATACAAATGTTCCTACTGATTTACCAGCAGAAAATCATGTTTTTATTGTATTAGGATATGCTTTAAAGGAAGATGGGACAATGGAAGAGGAATTGGTAGGTAGATTAGAAGTTGCCTTAGATGTTATTAAAAAATATCCTAATAATTATCTACTCGTTACTGGTGGAGTACAACAAAATGGGTATACTGAAGGACAAAGAATGTATAATTGGTTAGTAGAACAAGGAATATCAAAAGATAAAATTATTGTAGAAACGAAAGCTGAAGATACTGCTGGAAATGCAACTAATAGTTTTCAAATGTTATATACTGAATATACAGATATAAAATCTTGTTCTTTAACTAACACTAGCGAGAATTCTCCCACCTCTACAGGTGGCGAGATGAATCGCTTTTTTGTTGATTTTGTTATGGATGAACAATACAAAATATGTTATAATATATTCAGTAATAAA
>JAXJVS010000172.1:0-3489 GCA_036308445.1 Bacilli bacterium
GCCATATGTATGTTATTGTAACAGGAGTGTTTATGTTACTATGGATAATTGTTTGGTTTGTCAATAGAAAGAACCCAAAAATAGATCACATAAAACAGCTTTGTGAAAGTTACGCAGAGTGTTGTAAATAATAAAACCCGGCCTAGCGATTAAGCTAAGTCGGGTTTATTGTTTTTACATACCATCAAACATATTATAATCAAGACTTTGAAGTCCTAATAACATCTGTCGCATCTTTTTTCTTCTGGGTTGAGATTGTTTAGTACTAACATTGGCTTCTGCAATATCGTACCTACCATCTATTAATGCTTGTGATAATGTAGGCCATCCTGTTATAGGTAAATTGCCTTTATCATTTCTAGGGGCAATTTGATAGGCTAGATCTAATAAAACTATTCTATCCCCTAAAGGTAAATCATAATAGGCATCTCCATATTTACCATACATTTGATCTGATACTTGAGTCATTAAAGTTGATAAGTAATCTCGTACTAATGTATCTAACTCTTCTTTAGTATAGCCTTTATTATAGTCTATTTTCTTTCCTAAATTTGAAGTATAAGCAATACCTGGACCTATATTTTTAGGTAAAGCATTGTCAGCATACACATAGTATTTTCCATTTCTAAATCCTGTGTTTCCAGCATTCTCCATAGGCCATAAAACTTGGTTAACATAGTAATCTATAACTTCCTGATCTGTCCATCTCTTATTAGCAAGTTCTAGAGGAGATACTTGAGTAAATTTGGTTTTGGATCTTGAAGTAGTAACAGGTTGCTGTTGCTGTCGCTGTGGCTGTGGTGTTGCTTGTTGCACTGGCTGTTGCTGTGTCTGTGAAGTTGAGGATTTTTTTCTATTATTGTATTCAGCTAAATCAGCTTCACTTAACTCTGCTTTATATTTTTTTCCTTTGTAGTCTATAATATGACCTTGGTATCCCTCATCAAAAGCTTGGAAAATTGCTTCTTTTAAAGTTGGATTTGCGTAAAAAGGATAGTAGGTATCTTCATCATTAGGTAACACAGTTCCCATTTTAGCAAACGGAATACTTTTAGGAAGATAGGGATTAGAAATAGTTCCTCCTGTATTATGTTTCTTAGCCCATCCTCTACTATTCTCAGCAAACGTTGCTCTCTTTTTCAAAGTAGGATTATTACTTTGCTTAGCCTTATCTATACATTCTTGAGTTACTTTTCCGTTACAGTACTCAGTAAACTTCCCACGATTTTCTTTTTTAATATGAATTCCAGACCCACTCTTAAAGTAAGGAATTCCAACTATTTCTAAAATTTCCATTATTTAAAATATTTTTTAGTGTGTGATTTATTTTTAATTAAATTTCCTCCGGTTTTATAATTAAATCGTGCATCGTTCCAATTAGTAGGAATAAAAGACGCGGTGCCATCCGAATTTAAAGTAAATCTAGACGGATGTGGATATAATGATTTAATGTTTTTATCTCCAAAAATTGCCACTTCATAAGGTGTGGTACTTTGAAATGTTGGATATACTGGATAAGGTCCAGTATTAGGACCAAAGGTAGCCACACTAGGTTTAGTAGACCAAGTTTGTAAAGCATCATGCCTAGATACAGCTCCACGCATTACAGCCTCTTTTCCCGGAGCAAAATGTTTTACCTTTACAACAAAAGGTTGATTATACTGCCCGTACATTTGAGGAAAATCAGTTGTAAAATAATTACCAGGACCATAAGCTCCATTGTTATGCGTATTAGATCCTAGATTATCTGCAAGATTGAATCTATCAAAATTATTATTACTAGAATGCCATACGGTAACATCACGACTATTTCTTGGAAGATTAGGTCTTAAAGATTTTTCATAAGAAGTTAATAAGCGTTGTAAATCATTAGTTGTAAAATAGTCTGGATTTACACCCTGTCTGCGTAAATAATTTCTATATTCAGTAAGATAATAACTTTCAACCTCTCCTGTAAGATTAGATGTTACATTTGCGAATTTACCCCCTACTTCATCAGGCAAACCTTGAATATAAGTTTTTATAGCCCTCACATTTTCTGGAGCAGATCCTAAAGTCGGATTAATTTCCGATGTTACGGGGGTAAAACAGAGTTTAAAATCTTTAACTAAATCATCATAATTATACTGACCCGTAGCAGCTCGTCGTAGCATATCATCTTCTGCTTTAGCTACATTTTGAGCAAAGATTTCTTGATTTACTCCGCCTGACGCGCTCTGACGCAAAACATCTTGTCTAGTATCATAGGAGCGATTAGTTATAGGTTGATTTCTATTTACTTTCGGAATTCCAGCAAGTTCTCCTGTTGATAATGTTGTTGGTTTTGGATGTAGTCTTGTTTGTTCAGCAACATAGGAAACATGGGGTTCTACTGGTCCAGGACTTTCTTCATAGATTCTTACATTACCTTGATTATAATCATCTAAAGAATTTAAAGAGTTTAAAGATGTGGTTTTAACATTTTGATTGAGCATTTTAGAAGCCGCAACATTTCTAATAGCTGGAATACTACTAATTAGCTGTTTACCTTCGTTTAAAACTGTTCTTCCAGCATTATAAGCTCCATTTACTCCAAATGCTATCGTGGCCATGTCTAAAACATCTCCAGCGGCAGAAGTAATTCCTTCTCCAAATTCATTATTTCTAAAATGATGAATAGTTTTTTGTACACCATCTTTTGAGTTCAAGCGTTCAGCTGCCTTATATCCAAAATAACCTTGAACCATAGGATTACTTAAAAAAGAACTTACATAAGGAGATGCTGCTTTAAGATACCCTGGCAAAGCAACTCCTCCACCAATAGCTCCTATAATTGTTAAAGGCATTCCAATTGTTCCGGCAACAAAGGGGGCTGGCGAAACACTACTTTGAGTTCTTACTAATGGAATGTCATGCTTGTTATGCCATACTTCAGACAACGTTTGATAATTCTCATTTAAATTGTTTATACGTCTTCCGTGTTTTTGTCGTAATCTATTAAATTTACGTTCGCTAAGCTGCCCCGTGTTAAATTGTTGTTGATAGGCATCTAATTGCTTATGTTCATTTTCTAAAGCTTTGTCTAAAATGGAAGAATCTATTCCATTAAAATTATCGTATTTTTCAGACATTGCCTTAGAACTATAACTACGTCTAGATAAATCTTCAGATAAATATTGATATTCATCAGAAGCTCGTTGTAAAGATTTCGAACCTTTTCCAGAAATATTAGCAGATAAATTTCCAGTAAGATACGATCTAATTTGCGGATTTGTGGATTGATACCATTGTTTTCTGGTTTTTCTATCTGGAATTTCCCAACGATTTAGTCCTTGTATATCCATAGTTAAAGCTGAATCATTATTAGGTTCATTTTGATTAACTTCTGTATTTTGTATAGGATTCATAAGTTGTGTAAGTGTTTTCTTCTTATTATAAGTTATAATTATCTAATAAATAATATTTACAAATTTAATTGTTTTGTATACTTACATTATATTAATATAATTA
>JAXJVS010000173.1:0-4162 GCA_036308445.1 Bacilli bacterium
ACATTTTACCGAATGACTTTTTTAAATACCTAATTGAGCAACAACTCCTATGATACCAGCAATAGCAATAAGCTGAATAGGTCCTAATTTAGTTTTCTTTGAAAGAATATATAAAACAATACCTAAAACAATTGCCGGCAAATAAGGAACATTATTTTTTAACAAAGCAACCTGGCAAACGCCTACACCAGCAGCTGCAATCATTGCAAGACTAGCAGGACGTAAACCAAAAAAAGCTGATTTAACTAGCTTATTTTCTGCAAAATGAGCTAATACCCTAGCAATAATTAAAATAATAATTATTGATGGCATAACCAATCCTAAAGTAGCAATTATTCCACCAAAAATCCCGGCAGTAGTATAACCAGCATAAGTTGCCATATTTACACCAATAGCTCCAGGAGTTGATTCCGCAATAGCAATCATATTTGATACATCTGCTTTAGAAAACCACGCCATTTTATCAGCTAAATCATAAAGAAATGGTAACGTAGCTAAACCTCCACCAACAGAAAATAATCCTACTTTAAAGAATTCATAAAATAATTGCAAATAAATCATACATATTTTCCTCCTAACAATATTCCTGTTATTCCTGCAAGAATAACAAAAATAGCAGGAGAAATATCAGTAAAGATAGTTAAAGCAAAAATAACTAAAAACAATCCAAATGCTATATTGTTAATAATAGACTTTTTCCATAAACGTTCTACAGCATTTAAAATAAGTACACATACTGCAACACGAATACCCGCAAAAGCATGATTCACAATTTCTAAATCTGCAAAATTCTTTAAAAAAGCTGCAATAATTAAAATCAAAGAAATTGGAACTGTTACAAAACCTAATGTAGATACAATTGCTCCAAGAATACCTTTTTGTTTATTACCTATAAATGTTGATACGTTGACTGCAATAATCCCTGGTGTACATTGCCCTATAGCAAAATAATCCATCAATTCTTCATCAGTCACCCATGAACGATTAACAACAAATTCTTTTTGAAGAATAGGCAACATAGCATATCCCCCACCAAAAGCAACTGATCCAATTTTTAAAAAAGTAAAATATAATTCTAATAATTTTTTCATATATACCTTTCTTTTTGACTCTAGCTACAAATCAATTTCTATTTTCTTCAATAGTATAACATATCTCAAAAATAATATTAACAGTTTTGGCTTTCTTAGTATATTTTATTTTTTTATGAGTTCATATTGCTTAAGCTTATAATTTACATTTCTTTCATAATCTAGTTCAAAGTAACAAATATATATACTATCTAATATATATAATAACGATAATCTTGTAGAAAAAGACGATATTTTATCATAATGACTCTCACATGGATTCATATAAATAATATAGTCACCATACTTCTCTATTGGACTGTTAGGAGTTGTAATCATTATTATTGGAGTTCTATTCTTCTTTAAAATACGAATCAAATCATTAGTATTAATTCCTCTACCACCAAAAGATATAATCATTGCCGTATGAGTAGAATCACTAGAGGCAGCTACAAGTCTTTGTTGATACTCTTCAATTGGCACATTAACGCTTACACCAATTTCCTGCATCTGAAACTTGAAATTTTCTGCAAAATAAATATGACCCGCAGAAGTATAAACATCTATTATTTTAGATCTTTTTAACTGACTTACTGATAAACGTAATTGTTCTAAATCCAATAAATTAATTAAAGACATGACAGTCTACTCATAAACTTCTTTTAGTTTATGAGTTATCTGATATTGAGTTTGATTAGGTTTTATCGGATAATCGTAATCAAATTCTTTATCTTCTTGAATATAATCATTTAATGAAGATGATACTTGAACTTTTAATTCAGCTAATCCTGAGTATCCTAGTTTTGTACATAAACGATATAAAGAAGATGTAGAAACAAAACATGTTTTACTTATTTGAACAGCACTCATTTTAATAAACGTTTCAGGATTATTCTTTATGTAATCAACTATTATTTTTTCGCTTTCAGTCAAATCATTTAAATGTTCTAACTTAGTAAAAATGTTCATAAGAGTCACTCCTTATGAACATTATAAATGAATATTTAAAATTAAACAATTAATTAATTTCTGGCATATGTTTATATAAAGATGCTGCAATACCATCTTCTTCATTAGATAAAGTAATTTCATCTGCAATATCTTTTAATGCTTGAACAGCATTAGCCATAGCTACACCAGTACCTGCAAATTTTACAATTGAAGCATCATTATGACCATCACCAAAAGCAATCATTTCTTCTCTCTTATAACCCATTGGTGTCAATACAGTATCTAATGCTTTAGCTTTATCAATACCTTGAGCAGTAAATTCAAAATAAAAATCTCCTGTAAACATACAACTTAATTTATCTTTAAAAGGTTCCATCATTTCTTGATAGTGTTCTTGTAAATATTCAGGATCACTTGTAGTTAATATTTTATTTAAAGGATAATCTACAAATGCTGCTAAATCATCTACTTCACACAACTTATAATGTCCTCCTCTTGATTCATATTGAATAACATCAAAAGGTTTACCACGCCATTGAATAATATTATCATAAACATTATTAACATACATATATTCACCCTTATCAATCATAGGACGAACTCTATCAAATTTCTTCATGTGTTCTAATACAGCTTTACCTTCTTCAACAGTTAAAGCTTGATTAAATAATGTCTCTCCTGTTTCACAATCAACAACTTTTGAACCATTATAAGACACTAATAAACCATGATTCTTATCCATTTCTAGTTCAGAAGCCAATCCTAATAAACCTGAAGTAGGTCTACCTGATGCTAAAATAAGAATAGTTCCTGCTGCTTGGGCTTTCATTAATGCTTCTTTAGTTTTTGGGGTAATCACTTTCTTATCATTAGTAAGTGTACCATCAACATCCATAATAATAACTTTTATACTCATCTTTCTTTCCTCCTATTTATATCATACTAAATCAAATAGTAAATTCAATAAGCCTAACAAAACATGAAACAATTGTTTCATGTTTTTAAGAAAAATATGAGAAAAAAGTAACAAAAAGTAGGTGATCTTTCGACCACCTTATACAGTGACTTCAGATTAAACTTAGTTTTAAATGTTTCCCAAGCAAAATAATATTACCCAATTATTATTATAAAGTATACTATACCAATTATCTAACAAGATTAGCTAATCTTTCAACTGCAACTTCTGTTTGATGATCAAAGAATGAGCTTTCTTATCCATTGTAGCTATTGTATTCATATCTTCTTCACTTAATTCAAAATCAAAAATATTTATATTTTCTTCCATTCTTTCTTTTCTTACTGTTTTTGCAAGTGGACAAATACCTCTTTGAACTAACCATCTTAAAATAACCTGCCCTACAGTTTTACCATACTTATCTCCTATAGCTTTTAATGTTGGATTATTAAACGTATCATGTTTACCTTCTGCAAATGGTGCCCATGCCTGTACAACTGTAGTATATTTTGTATTTACTCTCAAATCTTCTGTTCTTTGATGGAATGGGTTTACTTCTATCTGATTGACTGCTGGCTTAATTTCATTGAATAGTGCCATATCTGCTAATCTATCTGGATAGAAGTTTGATAATCCTATAGCTTTAATCTTTCCTTCTTTATATAACTCTGTCATTGCTCTATATGTTCCATATACATCATTTAATGGTTGATGAATCAATACCATATCAACATAATCTAACTGTAATTTCTTTAATGAATCTTCAATAGAAACCTTTGCTTTTTCATATCCTGCATTACTTATCCATACCTTAGTTGTAACAAATAACTCTTCTCTAGGAACAGACGATAACTTAATGGCTTCTCCTACTGCTTCCTCATTACCATAAGATTGAGCAGTATCAATTAAACGATATCCTGTCTCAATAGCATCCAAAACTACTTTAATACACTCTTCCTTATCGCGAATCTGAAACACCCCAAATCCTGCACTTGGCATTTTAACGCCATTGTTTAATGTAAGATATTCCATTTTTTCTTCCTCCTATTGTTTATTAGCTTTAATAATATCTTGTAAAGTTATTTTTTCATGAGTATACCTTGCTTCAGGATTCTTATCCCCATATTTCAAAGATAATCCTTTAAAAGGGCAATGATGAATACAAGCCAAACAGAAATCACATGTC
>JAXJVS010000174.1:0-7805 GCA_036308445.1 Bacilli bacterium
GTGAAAGTGTTGTGGTTGTCAGCCTTCAGTGGTCGAAGGACTTGCACAACAACATGCCCTTACAGGGCTGGTCCATACCACTGATTTTATCAGTGGTTATGATTACTCATAATTATTTAAAATGTCCTCTACTTTAATTCCTAATTCAAATCCTAGAGTAAAATAATCATCAATAGTATTTTGATATTCTTCACTAGAATATAAGCTTTGTACTTTTAAGATAGAATGATAGATTTTGAAGAATAAATCTTCAATATTTATTTTTTCAGGAATCTCAGTATGATTCTTAATTGTATCAATTCTTAATTCATAGCCAATAGACATCAACATTGTTAATCCTTCTAAATAATGCTCTAATAGTCTATCTTGATCAATCGGTTCTTCTTTTTCCCAAAACAAATAACATCTAGAATCTAATGAAACTTCTGATAAATCATGTAAAAAAGATAATATTTTCTGATTTATTCTTTGTACATTTAATACTTCATTTTTAGCTGTTTGTATTTCATTATTAAGATAAACTTCATAGAGTTTAGAAACTCCGTTCATTTTACCACCACCTTATATTTTATTATAATCTTTAATATGAATTGAATTTGAATTTACACAAATAGTGCTTGTTTTAATTTTCACAAAGTGTATAATTAAAGATAGATGAAATATGAAGGAGATAAGAATAATGGCAAATAGAATTATTTTAAATGAAACAAGTTATCATGGAAGTGGAGCTATTAAAGAGGTAGTAAATGAAGCTAAAGCTAGAGGATTTAAAAAGGCTTTAGTTTGTTCAGATCCGGATTTAGTTAAATTTGGTGTTAGTCAAAAAGTGACTACTCTTTTAGATGAAGCTGGATTAGCTTATGAAATGTATACAGATATTAAACCTAATCCAACTATTGAAAATGTTCAAAATGGTGTAGAAGCTTTACATGCTGCTCAGGCTGATTATATTATTGCAATTGGCGGAGGATCTTCAATGGATACTGCTAAAGGTATTGGAATCATTGATAGAAACCCTGAATTTGCAGATGTAAGAAGCTTAGAAGGTGTAGCAGATACTAAAAACCCTTGTACTCCAATTTTTGCAGTACCTACTACTGCTGGTACTGCTGCAGAAGTTACAATTAACTATGTAATTACTGATGCACAAAAAGATAGAAAAATGGTATGTGTAGATCCTCATGATTTACCAGTAGTAGCATTTGTTGATCCTGATATGATGGCTTCTATGCCAGCTAGCTTAACTGCTGCTACAGGTATGGATGCATTAACTCATGCTATTGAAGGTTATATTACTGCTGGAGCTTGGGAAATGAGTGATATGTTCCATATTAAAGCAATTGAAATTATTGCTAAAAGTTTAAGAGATGCAGTTAAAGGTGATGCCAAAGGTATGGAAGGTATGGCTTTAGGTCAATATATTGCTGGTATGGGATTCTCTAATGTAGGATTAGGAATTGTTCACTCTATGGCTCACCCATTAGGGGCTTTATATGATACACCTCATGGTGTTGCTAATGCAATTATCTTACCAACAGTCATGGAATACAATGCACCAGCAACTGGTACTAAATATAAAGATATTGCTGAAGCTATGGGTGTAGACACTACAGGTATGGATCAAGAAACTTATAGAAAAGCTGCAATTGATGCTGTAAAACAATTATCACAAGATGTAGGAATTCCTGCTGATTTAAAAGAAATTGTAAAGGAAGAAGATTTAGATTTCTTATCTGAATCTGCTTATGCGGATGCTTGTAGACCTGGTAATCCAAGAGAAACAAGTGTTGCAGAAATTAAAGAATTATATAAATCATTGTTATAATAAAAAACTCCGAATGGAGTTTTTTTGTATAAAATCTAAAAATATGCCAAAACATACTCGTTTGTAGTTATTTATGTCAATTTCTTGATTTGTAATGATTATAAATATGAAAAATGATAAAATATACTTAATTTCAAGGAGGTTTTTTATGGCAAGATTAGTATTAGGATTAGATATAGGTATTACTTCTGTAGGATATGGTGTTATTGATATAGATAATAATAGTTTTGTGGATTATGGAGTCAGACTGTTTAAAGAAGGTACAGCAGAAGAAAACGGAAAAAGAAGAGAAAAAAGAGGTTCTAGAAGATTAAAAAGAAGAAAAAAGAATAGAATTAAAGACATGGATAAGCTTTTGGTTAGTGAAGGAATTAAAACAGATAATTATACAAGAGTTAATAATCCATATGAAATAAGAGTAAAAGGATTATCTGAAAAACTAACTAATAATGAATTGACGTGTGCTTTACTACATCTAACTAAAAATAGAGGAAGTAGTTTAGAAACAGTGGAAGAAGATATATCTGAAGATACTGAGAAATCTAAATCAATTCTTCAAAATAATAGCACTTTAATTGCACAAGGAAAGTATATTTGTGAAATTCAATTAGAACGTTTAAAAATTGAAGGAAAAGTCAGAGGAATACGCAATAATTTTAAAACTGATGATTATGTAAAAGAAGCTCAACAAATATTATCTAACCAAGGATTAAAAGATGAATTGAATAATAAGATTATAGATATAATCAAGAGAAGAAGACAATATTATGAAGGACCTGGAAGTGAAAAGTCTCCTACACCTTATGGCAGATGGATAGATTATGGTGTAGAACCTATAGATCTTATTGAAAAGATGAGAGGTAGATGTTCAGTTTATCCTGAGGAATTTAGAGCTCCTAAAAATTCATATACGGCTGAACTGTTTAATCTTTTAAATGATTTAAATAATCTAACAATAGAAAATGAAAAGTTGACTACGGATAAGAAAAAAGAAATTATCAATTATGTCAATGAGAAAGGTGGAATAACACCAAAGCAATTATCAAAATTATTAGAAGTTGAATTAGATAAAATAGAAGGTTTTAGAATAGATAAAAATAAGAAACCATTATTAACTGAATTTAAAGGATATAGAAAAATCAAGAAAATATTTGATACTTATTCTAATGATATGTATGAAAATGATAAAGAAATCATAGATATTATTTCAGAAATTGTCACAAAGAAGAAAGGTATACAAGAAAGAATAGATGAAATACATAAAGTATATCCTAAACTCAATGATGAATTAATAAGTGAATTATCTAAACTAACAGGAATGACTCAATATCATTCATTATCATTTAAGATAATGAAACAACTCAATGTTGAAATGATAAATTCTGAATTTAATCAGATGCAATTATTACATCAATTACAGATTTTCGATAAGAATAGAGAATCTATGAAAGGTAAAATTAATATTTTACCAGATGATACTGTTATACTATCACCTGTAGTTAAAAGAGCGCAAAGAGAAGCATTTAAAGTTATTAATGCATTAAGAAAGAAATATGGAGAATTTGAATCTATTGTTATAGAAACAACAAGAGATAAAAATACTAAAGAACAAAGGAAGAGACTAGATGATAGACAGAAGTTCTTTGAAAATGAGAATAAAATGGTAGATGAATATCTTACTATTAATGGATATAAACCTGATTACATTAATAGCAAAACAAAATTAAAAGTACGTCTATATCTGCAACAAGAATGTAAGAGTGCTTATACACAACAACCTATTTCATTGAATGAATTAATTAATGATCCTAGCTCATATGAAATTGATCATATTATACCAATATCAGTTTCATTAGATGATTCTATTAATAACAAAATATTAGCTACACATAGTGAAAATCTAGCTAAGGGTAACTTAACGCCAATAGATGCTTACTTAAAAGGAAGATTTGTAAATTTAAATGGAGAGCTTAATAAATACAAATCATTTATAAAAAACAACAAGAATCTTTCTAAGAAGAAAAAAGAATATCTATTATATGAAAAAGATATTACGAAATTTAGTAATATACAGGAGTTTATTGCTAGAAACTTAGTAGATACAAGTTATGCAAATAGAGTTGTATTAAATACATTAACACATTATTTCAAAGATAACGAAATTGATACAAAAGTACATACAGTCAGAGGTAATGCAACAAGTATGTTTAGAAATAGAATAGGATTACGTAAACAAAGAGATGAAGATTACTTACATCATGCAGTAGATGCATTAATAGTAGCTTCTATTAGAAAACTAAGTAAATTAAATACATATCTTACAAAATATGATTTTAATCAAATGTATAACGAAGAAACTGGAGAAGTATATAAAGTTGGAGAGGATAATGAAGTATTAGATCCTATTTATATTCAATTTATAACAAATCTTAAATCTATATATGAACAATCAAATGCTTATTATAATGGTTTAATTGAGAAAAAAGAATTAATATTTAAACCAATAAAAATATCTCATAAAATAGATACAAAACCAAATAGACAAGTCGCAGATGAAACAATATATAGTACTCGAAATGTGGATGGTGTAGAAAAATTAGTTAAAAAGTATAAAGATATTTATGAACCAGGATTTGATAAATTAACCAATGATATCATCCAAGGAAACGAGGAAAAGTATCTTATGTATTTTAATGATCCTCAAACATTTGATATTATACGTTCAGTTGTTATGAATCATTTTGAAACTTATAAAAATGATTCTAAGATATATACAGTTAAAAAAGATAAAAAAGGAATAACTTATTCATTAAAAGGAAAGAACAATCCTCTTTATGAATATAAAGAAAATCATGGAAAGATTAGAAAATATTCTAAAAAAGGTAATGGACCTGAAATAACAACGATGAAATACTATGATGGCCAATTAGGAAATAAAATTGATATTTCACATAACTATGACCTAAACAACAAGAAAGTCGTATTACAGCAGATTAGTCCATATAGAACGGATTTCTATATTTCACCTGCAGGAAAATATAAGATGGTAACAATACGTTACAGTAATGTATTTTTTAAGAAATCTATTAATAAATATATTATAGATTTAGATTGGTATAATGAACAGAAAGCAATTAAAGGAATAGATGATACATATGAATTTGTATGTTCATTGCATCATGATGAATTAATTGGTGTTCAAAAGAAAGAAGGAGCAGATTTTATTTATGATTTATCAAAAGAAAAATCTGGAACTAAAAGAGTGTATAAAGGTGATACAGAAATATTGAAGTTTACTGCTACAAATAATGATAAAAGTGGAACCATTGAGGTGAAACCTATTTATACATATTGTAAGAAGCGATTAATGCCATCTATTGGTACTTTTATCAAAATCGAAAAATACGCTACAGATGTATTAGGTAATTTATATAAAGTCACTCAAAATGAGTTGAAATTAGAATTTGATTAGTTTATAATATTAGTAGGTTATTCTAGCAAAAATTTATATGACCTAACAAAACAAGGGTTTATCCCGGATTCGGCTCGTGAGAGCCTTTTCTTTTTGGTTAAAAATGAGTCATAGAGTTTTATATATAGAAAAATGTGAGAATCTGAAATTGTATTTAGATAACTTAAAAGTACTAGTAGATAATAACGAAATCCTATTTCCAATTTCAGATATCATGATTTTAGTTATTGATAATTATAAATCTAATTTAAGTGTCCCTTTAATAAACAAATTAGTAGAAAATAATGTATGTACAATACTATGTGGAATTGACCATTTACCTAAAACTCAAATATTACCTGTAAATGGTCATTTTTCACAAAGTGGTAATATAAATAAACAAATACAATGGAATAAAGAAAGAAAAGATTTAGTTCATCAGTTAATTGTAAAAGCAAAAATATATAATCAAATTGAAATATTAAAAACTAATGATAAGAATTTTGAAGTTATTCAAAAACTATTTCAGTTCATAGAAGAAGTAGAACCAGGTGATACATCAAATAGAGAAGGTTTAGCTGCAAAAATGTATTTTAGAGAGATGTATGGTCATGATTTTGTGAGATTTAATGAAGATGTTGTGAATGCAGGATTAAACTATGGATATGCGATTTTTAGATCCTTAATATCATCAATTGTAGTTGCGAAAGGATACTTACCTAATATTGGTATATTTCATAAAGGTAAGCAAAATATGTTTAATTTAAGTGATGATATTATAGAGGTTTTTAGACCAATTGTAGATCATTATGTTTTAAATAATATGACGGAAGACATATTATTTAAACAAGAGCATAGAGAACAGTTAATACAATTAACCACAAAAAAAGTTAAAATAGATGAAAGACAACAGACAGTCGCAAATGCTATATATATCTATATAGAGAGTATATTAAAAGTATTAGAAACAGGAAATCCTCAAGAATATATTTTTCCATTACCATATTGTTATGATATATAATTTTGTGAGATTATTATTATTTTTTGATTTACCAATGACAACAAAAAAAGAAAAAAGAACATATACACATTTTAGAAAATATCTAATAAAAAATGGATATCTTATGGTTCAATATTCAGTTTATTGTAGAATTTTTCCTAATAGAGAATCTGCTATCAATCATATCAATATATTAAGAAAGAATATACCGAAAGATGGTCAAATAAGGATAATGGTAGTAACAGAAAAACAATATTCTAAAATGGAAATTATAGTTGGTGGTAAATCTAAACAAGAAGAAATCGTAACAAGTGAATCATTTATAAAATTATGAATAAACTAACTATTATTAAAGGTAATGAAAAATATAATATTTATATTGAGAATTATAAGATTCTCTTAGGTCAACAATATCAAATGAAATTTGATATTGTTAGAACTTTAAAAAGATATATACAAAATATTAAACCTAGTGAATATGCTGAAGAAAATAATAATATAGCTAATATACTTATTAATGATAAAATCATTAAACCAAAAAACTGTTTATATTTTTATGTTCATAAGTATTATTCTATAAGCGATGACTTTAAATTGACTGCTCAATCTTTAATTTTTAAATATTTAGAAGTACTCTTAAATAATGAAGAATTAATAGATACGGTTAATACAATTAATCTATTATTTGAATCATTATCACAAGAAATATCATCTATATCCTCAGTATCAGGACATTTTAACACTATGGTTTCTAAGCAACTTCTTAAACTTATAAGTCCATATTATATAGATGAAGAAGAATACAAAGATGAATATGATCTAACATTAGAAGAAATAATAATATTTCAATTAAAACTAATAAGTTATATATCTCAAAATATCAAAAATATACAGTATATTATTCTATGTATAGAATTACCTAGATTAACTAATGAGATATATGAATACATACAACGAATAGATAATTGTATGATCCTTATTATAATAGATAATCAATCTATAGTTTGTAATGATATATCTAAATATGTAATTTGTGAGAATATTTATATAGATTTAGCTAATGATGAAGAAATATACAATAGTATTTGTGATAATCATATACAATTACTTACTTTAGAGGAGGGAAAACAATATATGAAAGATTATATATATAATAAGGACACTTATAATCAAAGATTTATAAGAAAAATACTAAAGTCTAAGTAAAACTTTTAAACATTTCAAATATATGGTAATATAAATTTGAGGTTTTGTTACCATATGGATTTTTGCTAGAATAAGACTAAATAGTAAAATTATAAGTAACCATATTAGTTTTGTTACCATATGGATTTTTGCTAGAATAAGACTCTTACCGATATAAATCTTTTTAAGGTCCTGTTTTGTTACCATATGGATTTTTGCTAGAATAAGACCCTATTGTATGTGATTCGTTAAGACAAGAAGTTTTGTTACCATATGGATTTTTGCTAGAATAAGACCTTTAGACTTGATGTTTTGTCAAGTTGTGCGTTTTGTTACCATATGGA
>JAXJVS010000175.1:0-1685 GCA_036308445.1 Bacilli bacterium
CGTGTCATGAGTTAAGTGAAAACAGATACAACTATAAAAAAGAACATATAGTACAGATACTTGAAGATGTCTTTCCGGGAAAATCAGCTGAAGATATTGAAAAAATGGCTACTAACAGACTGGAAAAATATGATCTGATCGGTCAGAGAGGAGGCAATAAAAATGTACGATAAGTATTACTGGTATCTAGGCAACGGTAAGTATCTGGAGGGAAAGGAAGCATATGATCATGTCAGAAGTCTAAATACAAGACTTACAGATTTAAGAAGCAGGATTATAAGAAAACTTGATGATACATGCAGATATATTACTGAATGTGAAGTAAATGATAAAAATGATTATGAAGCAATATATGCAGATGTCATGAATATAGGAGAAGCATGTTCAAATACAATGATAATGCTTGAACTATTAATAGAAGAAATAAATGAGGAGATGAATCAGTATGAGTAACGAATATAATGAAGTCATCAATAATTTCGATAAACTGAAACTGCTGATGATGAAGGATAAACTATCAGAGATTCTTGACAGATGTACAGCTGATAATGTAGAAGTTATAAGAATATTAAAAGATCTTACTGATCAGGAAATAAGGGCAAGAGATATAAAGGCTAAAGAAATGAATATTAAACTATGCCATTTTCCATACAGAAAGAATATAAATATGTTTGATTTTGATTTTCAGCCAAGTATAGATAAAAACAAGGTTATGGATCTTATGACATTAAGATTTGTGGAGGCAGCAGAGAATGTCATATTTGTAGGATTGCCAGGCACAGGAAAGACGATGCTTTCCTGCTGCATTGGTACAGAGGCAGCTTCTAATAGGATAAGTACTTACTTTGTATCATGCAGTGCACTGCTTGATGATCTAAAGAAAGCAAAGTTTGAAAATAAGCTGGAGGCAAGGTTGAAACAGTACTGCAAGTATAAACTGCTTATACTTGATGAATTTGGATTTCTTCCGTTAAATAAAGATGATGCCAATCTTCTGTTTCAGCTTATATCAAGAAGATACGAAAAAAAGTCAACAATAGTTACTACAAACATTCCGTTTTCAAAATGGGGAGAATCATTAAATGATCCAGTTATAGCTACAGCTATACTAGATAGATTATTACATCATAGTCATATTATTCAGATTGATGGACCATCATATAGAACTAAGGATATATTATATGAATAATATGTACAACTATTAAAAATATAATTCCGATTTTTCTTCATTTAAAATTCCGATTTTTATTAAACTGTAATTCCGAAAATTCTTCAAATTATAATTGACATTTACATTCATAAGTTATCCTCTAAAATAACCTGTTTCTTCCCAAACCTTTTTATCTGGACAATAATAATTAAATTCTCTTGAGTTTTCTTTCTTTAATGCATAACCGAAGTTTAAAATTCCTTTTTGTAAACCGATACGGATAAACTGTGCATCTTTGCCAATAACCGTCGCTAGTTCGCCGATAGGCACATTTCTACCTGTAAATTGAGGGTGATTTAAATTTTGTTTTTCCATTATAAATTCCTCCTTGTAATATAAAATATTTGAACAAGAAAGAACACTCTAGTATAATACTCGTGAAAGAGCATTTGTGTTCTTTCGGTTAGTGTTCATTAGATGAAGTTTGGTCGCGGAGTCTAATGAACTTTTCTTTTTTTTACAATCATAATATCAC
>JAXJVS010000176.1:0-36452 GCA_036308445.1 Bacilli bacterium
AATAAATATAAAAAAAAGAAGGAATCATATTTCCTTCTTATAATACTTTCTTACCACCATATTTTCTCACTTTCAAAATATGACAGCTTCCTTCTCCGAAATATTTCTCAATTTCATTTTTATATGTTTCTACATATTCATCCTTCACAAATGCTTGAATAGTACCTGCAAATCCACCACCATGAACACGACATACACCATTATCACCTAAAATCATTTCAGTTAAGGAAATTGCGATAGATACAGCTTGATTAACATAATCTAAATTAGAATAAATATTTTGTAAATATTTATATGAACTATCTCCACTAGCTTTAATTACAGCTTTAAATGCATCAAAATCTCTATCATTTAATGCTTTTACAGCTTTTTCTACTCTCTTATTTTCTTCAAATAAATGAATTGCTCTTAA
Source organism: Bacilli bacterium (assembly GCA_036308445.1). Lineage (GTDB taxonomy): Bacteria > Bacillota_I > Bacilli_A > Erysipelotrichales > Coprobacillaceae > MGBC113645. The sequence continues at coordinate 413 of JAXJVS010000176.1, forward strand.
GACTGCTCTATCATTTACAGATTTTCTTACCTCTGGTAATCTATTATAGAATTCTTTTTCATCAACTTCTCTTAATACTTCTTTACCAAATACTTTCGCAACAGCTTTCATTTCTGTAGGAATAGAAGCATAATCAGCAGTTAAATCCGCATGTGATGCATGTACATCTACAATACATAAACTATGTTTAAATTCTGGGAAATCAACTTCTACCTTTCTAACAATAGGATTAGAATTATCTTTAAAATCAATATTAATTAAACTTCCTACTGAACAAGCACACTGATCCATTAAACCACAAGGCTTTCCAAAATATACATTTTCTGCATATTGACCAATTTGAGCAATCAATACTGGATCAACATTCATATCATTATATAAACCTGATAATACAGTACCTATTATAACTTCAAAAGCAGCAGAAGAAGATAGACCAGAACCTTGTAAAACATCACTAGTCATATAAGCATTAAAACCACCAATATTGTATCCTAATTGTTTAAATTTAGCTAATACACCTCTAATTAAACCTTCAGAAGACTCTTTTTCATCTTCTTTCATTGCTAAATCATTAACATCAATAGCTTTAATATCATAATCATCAGATAAAACTTTCACTTGTTCAGCTTTTTCCACAATCGCAATAATATCTAAGTTAATAGCAGCAGCTAAAACTTCACCATGTTGATGATCAGTATGGTTACCACTAACTTCACTTCTTCCTGGTGTACTATAAATTTCAATATCTTTATCACCATATAAGGCAATAAATTTTTCAATTGCTTTTACATATCTATCTTTCTGAGTATCTACTAAAGTAGCATCCACATAAATATCTGCTAATAAATCATTATACTTATTTTCTTTAATTTCATTAATAACTAAACTTGCTTTTTTCATTATCTTATTACCTCGAATTTATATGATGTTGTTTCATCATATATTTGTCCTTTCTTTAAAATAGTTGTTGGTTCTTCTTCCAAATGAATAGCATCTGGTAAATTCTGAGTTTCAATACATACGGCATCTCTCTTATAATAATGTTGTCCATATTTACCTAATCGTCCATCTAAATAATTTGCAGTATATATTTGTGCTCCTGGTAAAGTCGTCGTTACTGTTAATCTTCTTCCACTTTCTTTATGTTCTAAAATAGCCTGATTTTCACTGGCACTAAAGATAAATGGATGATCAAAACCAGCTCCTGCAATTAACTGATCATAATCTACCTCTACTCTATCTCCTATTAATGCTCCTGCATTAAAATCAAATGGGGTTCCTTCTACATTCCTAAATTCACCAGTAGGTAAACCATCATTATCAACACAAGCAAACTTATCAGCCTTTAGTGTTAATTTATGATTATAAATATTTTCTTTTTTACCAGATAAATTGAAATAAGAATGGTTAGTAATATTAATAATAGTATCTTGATCACATGACGCTAAGTAATGTACATTTAAAGTATCATCATTTAAAGTATAAATAGCTTTAAAATCTAAAGTTCCTGGGTATCCTTCTTCTCCATCCTTAGAAATATAATGGAATTCAATTGTATTTTCATCTTTGATTTCATAATCAAAAACTTGGTAACTAAATCCTTTTATACCTCCATGTAAATGATTAGGGCCATTATTTACAGCTAATGTATACTCTTTATCATTTAAAGAAAACTTTCCTCTTTTAATTCTATTTGCAATTCTTCCAACTAATGCTCCTAAATAAGCATCTAAAGTAGAATAACTGCTGAAATCATCATAACCTAATACAACATCATCAATGTTTCCATCTTTATCTTTCATTAATACTTTTACAATAGTACAACCAAAATTAGAAACTACAACTTCAATATTATCATTTTTCATTGAGATAAGATCAATTTTATCATCAATCTTTTCAAGCACTTGAATCATATTTGCCCTCCTATTCTTCCATTGATTCAATAAATTTTTCAAAAGCATTTATTCCTGCATCATTCATTTTAAATACTCCTGCATCCTCTAGGACTTCTACAAATTTCTTAGTTAATGCTTCATTTAAAATATCATCTGCATTTTCACTAGTAAATGAATATTGCTCTTTTAATTCATTATACCATAATTCATGCTTAGAAAGCTCCTTATAATCAATAAAATTTTTATTTCCTAGTAAACATTCTTTCAATAATCGAAGCTCAGTTTTTAATCTTGCAGGTAAGACAGCCAATCCCATAACTTCTATTAAACCGATGTTTTCTTTTTTTATATGATGCAAGTGGGCATGGGGATGAAAAATACCATCAGGATGTTCTTCACTAGTTCTATTATTTCTTAAAACTAAATCCATTTGATATTGATTATCTTTCATTCTAGCGATTGGGGTTATTGTATTATGTGGAGTATCGCCACTATAAGATAAAATATCTAATTCTTTATTTGAATAGTTCTTCCATTTCGTTAATAGGTCATCTGCAAAGTTAATTATTTCTTCCTTAGAAGAAGATGTAACTCTTATGGTAGATAAAGGCCATTTTAATAATTCAATTTTCAACAATGGATATTTCAACAAGTGATATGTTTGAATCACTTTAGCTCCTTCCATTGGAAAAGTATAACATCCTCCTTGGAAATGATCATGACTTAAGATAGAACCACCTACAATTGGTAAATCCGCATTAGATCCAAGCATATAATGAGGAAAAACATCTAAAAATGATAATAAATGAGAAAAAGTATCTCTATTAATTACCATTGGTTTATGAATCTTATTAAAAACAATACAATGTTCATTATAGTAAACATAAGGTGAATACTGTAAGAAATAATCATCATTATCTAATTTCAAGGGAATAATACGATGAGTCTGTCTTGCAGCTCTATTCAAATCTCCACTAAATCCTACATTTTCTTTACATAACAAACATTTTGGATAACCACTAGACTTAATAAGTTTTGCTTTTGCAATTTCTTTAGGGTCTTTTTCTGGTTTAGATAAATTAATTGTAATTTCTATATCACCATATTTATAATATTTTTTAAATCTAATGTTTTTATCAGTTCTGCTTTTTCTAATATAATTAGAAGCAATAGATAAATCATAGTAATAATCTGTTGCCTCACTAGGTGAAATTCTATACTTTTGTTGAAAATTTTCTAAAACTTCATGAGGTCTAGGCATAACACAATTCATTATTCTAGTATCAAATAAATCCTTCGCAGTTATACTATCTTCAATAATTCCTTTATTAACAGCATATTCTAACATTTCTTCCAAAATAGGTGTACATTCTGTAAGATTTTCTTTTACTTTCTGCATTTCAAAGCTGTCTAATTGAAAAAGATCTAGTAATAAATTGACTGAATAATCTATATCTTCTTCATAAATCATTCCTCTATTCATTGCAAAATGAATAAGTCTACTAATTTGTAAGTTCATATATTCTCCTCCTGCATCTACGATTATATTTTATATCATACGAAGATATAAAGTCAATATATTTTACTAAATTTTATATTGTTTTTACTAATATTTATAGTTATTATTTACTAAATAAGTATATTATTAAAATATAAAACATAAATTCGTGTATTTATCTTTAAAAGTGATATACTTATAGTTAAAGATATATTGAGGGGAAATTATGGAATTATTAAAAAAAAGATGGATCTATGTTGTTAATGGAGTCGTTATTTTATTGTTTATGGGATGCTCTTATGCTTGGAGTGTTTTTGTTGTACCATTGGAGTATTCTTATGGCTGGAGTCGTTCTGAAACTTCTTTAGCTTTTACTTTAAATTTGATTTTCTTTTCTATCGGTAGTATTATGGTCGGAATTTTTTCTAAGAAATTGAGTTTTTCTACTATATTAAAGATAGCTGCAGTTATGATAAGTATAGGCTTTTTCACATCTAGTTTTGTAGAAAGAGTAGAACTTATTTATCTTACTTATAGTTTTTTATGTGGTTGTGGAATAGGTGCTGGTTACAGCTGTGTTATTTCTAGTGCTCCTCTATGGTTTCCTGAAAAATCAGGTATGATTACAGGAATATTATTAATGGGATATGCATTATCTACAGCTATATTTAGTCCTATTATTAATAGCTTAATTCAATTATTAGGTATTTCATATACTTTTAAAATTCTAGCTCTTATTAGTTTTATAGGTTTAATATTAGGAAGTTTTTTATTGAAGATACCCACTCATGAAGAATCTTCTCAATTGCCACAAGAAAGTCGCCCTCATAACAATAGAACAAATAATATTAATACATCTCAAATGATAAAAAAACCATTATTTTGGAATTATTATATATTAAGTGCTTTTAATGCTGGCATAGGATTAACTATTATTAACCATGTTACACCTATGCTGAAAGAAGATTTATTTATAAGTTCAGCATTAGCTTCAATTGTTGTTAGTATTATTTCTATCTGTAATGGTGGAGGTAGAATTATTTGGGGAATGGTATTTGATAGACAAGGTATAAAAAAAACACTAAGCTATATTAATATAGTTATGCTTTGTTCTTCATTTCTATTAACATTCAGTTTATCTATTAAAAATCAGTATTTATTTATTTTTGCTGCAAGTATTTTGTTATTTGTATTCGGTGGTAATGCTTCGTTAATGCCTACTATTGTAAGATATTTGTTTGGTTGTGATAATTTTTCATTAAATTATTCCATTTTATCTACAAGCTGTATTATTCAAGCTTCTTTACCTACTATTGTAGGAACTATTCATACAATGACATCAAATTATTTTATACCAACAAAAATCTTATTAATAATTTCAATTTTAAATATTTTATTACTTTTTATTATGATTAAGTTGTATAATAGAGAATATTAGGAGGATATTATGATAAAAAAAAGAGAACTTGCAGGTATGTTTGATCATACTTTACTAAAACCTTATGCCACAAATGAAGATTTTATAAAATTATGTAATGAAGCTAAAGAAATTGGTGCAGCCATGGTTGCTATTAATAGTGCTCCAGTTAAATTATGCAAACAATTATTACAAGGTACTGATATTCATGTTGGAGCTGCTATTTCTTTTCCTTTAGGACAAACAACAATCGCAATTAAAGTTGCTGAAACAAAACAAGCGATTGATGATGGTGCTGATGAAATTGATTATGTTATTAATATAAGTGAATTAAAAGAAGGACATCTTGATTACATTGAAGATGAAATGAAACAAATTGTTGATATATGTAAAGAGCATGATGTTATTTCTAAAGTTATATTTGAAAATTGTTATCTTACTCAAGAAGAGATAAAACAATTAGCGTTAATTGCTAAAAAGGTTAAACCTGACTATATTAAAACAAGTACTGGCTTTGGTACTGGTGGTGCTAAAATAGAAGATGTAAAATTAATGAAAGAGACAGTTGGTAACGATGTGAAAGTAAAAGCTGCTGGTGGTATTAGAGATTTAGATACTTGTCTAAAAATGATTGAAGCTGGAGCTAGTCGTATTGGTACTAGTAGTTCCTTAAAAATATTAGAAGAGATAAAAGACGAATAGTTTCCTATTCGTCTTTTAAAAGAAATATTTCTTTACATGTCTTCTTACTTGATTCGCAAATTGTACATCACTAGAACTAGATGCAACAGTAATTAAATATCTACTATCCTCAAAAAAACGGGCTGCATAATGATCATTCTTTTCCAAATATACACCATATTTTTTTAGTTTTGCTATAGCTCTATCTGTTACTCCTGGCATTGCTTTTAAAGTCTTTTGAATATTTTCAATGAGTTCATCTCTTATTCCAACTTTAGGATTATCACTTATGATTTTATCAATCATATCTTTATATTCTTGATCTTTACCATTCTTAGATTCTTCTAATAAATATAGAATCATATCTTTTTGTTCTCCAGGATAATATTCTTTTTCATCACCTTTCAACAAAAGAGGATATTCTCCTAAATCTTCTAAATAATGTAGATTAGATTTATTTTTTTCTTCTAATAAAGATATATAAGTATTTAGTTTAGATATATTTTCTACTAATTTTTCTTTTTCTTCTTCTAAACTCATCATTTCCATTTCCAAATCACTTAAAATTATATTTTCGTTTTCTTTTTCATAAGCAATCATTTCATTTAATACATTTTTATATAATTGGCTCATTGAATATGGATATTCATATACTCTTGTTGTTATGTAATTTTGAACTTTTAAAAAAATACGCTCAATAAACTGATGATTACTTTCATGTTTTAATGATGATAATTTTATGCAATGGTGATTTAAATAAATAAGATAACTACTATCCCTGATATGGTAATGAGTTTTCATCTTTTTCTCAAACTCTTCATTGCCATATACAACATATGCCATTCCTACAACCTTAGAAGCAAGTTCTGATACAAACTCCTCATCATTAGATAATGAATGATTTAAGTAGATAATTGGTAACTGATAATGATAAGTATTCAATTCCTCAAAGGATTCAATATAAAATGCTTTCTTATCCACATATAAAATTTCTTCCTTTAAGATATAGTCTTTTTTCAATAAATATTCAAGTATATCTATATACTCACTATATCCTTGATCATCTAAATTTATATATAATACTTTTTCTTTATCATTAAATATATATTCATATATCCAATCATCTTCTATATGGTAAGCTAAAATATCTTTATATTGAATAATCCATCCTTTATTTATATATGTAATATATTGACTATAGTCTTCTTCTATTTGATGTAAATTAACAATAATTTGATGTATTAGTTGTTTATTGATATTTTTTAATTTTATCTTCGTAACTAAATATTTCATTTTTGACTCCTTAAAACTGATTTAATAACATCCCTTTTTCTAAAGTTATCTTCCATAGGTAAGTCATTCACAACTCTTTCTAATACATCAAGAACTAACTTTTGATATTTTTCATAATCTTTATCTTTAGATATTAATAATGCATCTTGGCAAGCCAATGCTAATTTTTTTTCTAATAATTGATCTGTTTGTTGTAATTGATAATGTTTATCTTTCATATCTTTATATTCTTGTTTTAATGCTTCTATATCTTTTTTTAATTTATTTATTTCCTTTAAGAAATAAGTTTCATATTCTTTGTTTTCTTCTTTTTTATTATTGTGCTCTTTATGTAACTTTAATTTCAATAATTCATCAAATGAATAATATTGATTATTTTCCTGAATCATATATATTCTTACTTTTTCACCTATGTCCTTAATCATCTTGAATTCATTTTGTATTTCTATATTTTCAATAAACCCATCAGGATAGATAATTTTAGCAGTTAAATCATGACTTTTAGTATATACGCAAAGAACATATCCAATACCTAAGATTTCCTTACTTAGTTTTACTGGATTTATACAACATCTTTTATTTCTCATTAATACAACAATAGGTAATTGACATGGTTTCTTTTTTAAAACTTTATATTCTCTTAAAGAAAGATAATGTGGATTCTTTTTAATCATAAGTCCATTTTCTTCTTTAATGTATGAAGACAATAATAAATCTTTAAAAATTCTAGGAATTGATATTTTTTCTATAAATTTTGATTGTTCATTTATTTCTTTATAAAATCCTAAATGAATGACTTTATCATCATATGAATAAATGATTTCCACAACAAAACCACTTTTGCTATAAGGATCAGTAATCATAAATTGGATTCCTAATTTTTTATTGTCTTCAAAATCTTCTATTCTTAATGTTTTTTGATTTATAGAATATAGAAATGAAGTTTCTCCATCATATTTTAATCCTTCCATCCTATTCTTTGATTTAGAATTTAACCATTGTATAAACATATCTGTCAAAATATGACGATTAAATTCTTCATTTACTTCTAACTTTGTATAATAGCATATCACCAAATATCTCCCCTTTTTTGTATTATATCAAAAATATAGACACTATTCTCTAAATATATTAAAAAAACATTTAAAACAGAATACTTTTAAGAGATTATCAATGGTTTAATATTATCAAAAACTTTGAATGAAGAAAGTTCTTAATCTTCAAAGATAGAAAATATGAGATTGTTATATTGTGATCTAGCTAGCAAGTTTATTATTAATAGAAATGTTATAATCAATCAAATAAAGTTTTTATTGTTTTAAACAAATAAAAATTAACCCGTACAAGGTTAATTTTTATTTATGTATTACCATAAAAATCTAAATATTGGAGCTAAAAATTTAAGGATAAATCTTTGAATTTTTGTAGTTAATGACATATCCTTATCATATAAGTAAGAGACTTCTTGAGCATCTTTACAATCTTCGTGATAAGTTTCCATATTTTCAGATAGTAGCTGATTTAATGGTTCACTATCTATAAATAGCATAAGTTCTGTATCTTGATATACACTCTTCATATCCATATTAAATGATCCTATAATAGACATATGATCATCAATTAATATAGATTTTCCATGATAAGAAACTCCTCCATTATATTCTAATACATTTAATCCTGTATTTAATATTTTTTCTTTATTTAATACAAAATCAACTGCACCAAAAGGATTACCGTTATTTGAAGCAGAGTTGGTCATAAGAGTAACATCAACATGATGACATATCTTTTGAAAAGAGTTATACATCATTTCATTACAAATAATATATGGTGTATGAATAATCACCTTCTCTTCAGCATTAGACATTATCTGAGTTAAATTATAGAAACCTGTAGGTTCTTTTGAATATAAAGCTGTAGGATTAGATATTAATTGAATATGATTTACTTCTACAGTCTTAACTTTATAATCTTCTTTTTTGCGCCAATCGTTATGATTTACTATTATATCATGATATATTTCATCTAATTTTATATTTGCATCTTTTACATGTTTCGTTTGATATATCCATTCTCTAGGCTCCCATAATTTACATTCTTTTTGATTCCATATCTTATCAAAATAACCTATAATCTGATACAATGAACTATCTTCATAATCATTATTAAAAACCAATACATCTCTATCATAATTCTTATGCTCATCAGCATTACCTAAGAAATAATCAAAAGTGTTTCTACCACCTAATATATAAACCTCTTCATCTGCTATTAAATATTTATCATGCATTCTACTCATTCCTTTCCAGGGAGTAATAAGATTAATTTGATTATATATCTTAATTTCAACATTTTCTTGTGATACTAACGAATAAAAATAAGGATTACCTTGCATATGAGTAAAGAAATTAAAACCATCTATTAGTATTTGTACTTTCACATTTCTATTTGATGCTTGAATAAGTGAAGAAATTATCTGTTTGCCTGAGACATCAGATCTAAAATCAAAAGTAGATAATATAATTCTATTTTTTGCATTCTCAATTAAACGAATTCTTTCTTCTAAAGCTACATCATTTTTTTCAAGAATAGTTGCTCTATCTTTAGATGTATGAGTACCATAATAATCTTCTATGTTAAACTCATCTTGATAACTTTGGCTAACTTCTGGCTGTTTAATATAAGGTGTAATTATACCAATCAAAATAAATAGAAGAAATAATGCAAATATTGTAAATATAATTGAATTCTTAAATGTTTTTCCTCGAATAAGATTAATATGAAACTGAATATATTTAATTAATGTATAAACTACTGTGATAATCATGATAAACATGAAAATATAGGCAATATTATAATTCATATTTGAGAATAATAATAAGATAAATATTCCTATATCAATAATCACAGTACATATCTTACCTTGCCAGATAGCACCCTTGATAATATTATTTCTAAGTAAATATATTCCCATAATTGCCATATATAATTCTTTAATTAAAAAGATCATTAAAAAAATATATATTAAAGGGAAATGATATATTACTGCTATAATTAATGCGACCTGGTTTAATTTATCAGCAATAAGGTCTAAAGCTTTTCCAAAATCAGTAACCATATTATACTTTCTAGCTATTATTCCATCAAATAAATCAGCTGCAAGTGAAACGGCTAAAACTATAAAAGCAATAAGACATTGTTCATGAAAATATAAATAAAGAAATACTGGTATCATTAATATACGAAAATATCCCATCATATTAGGGATATTAAAATAGTCTTTTTTCAATTCTATCACCTCACCAAGTAATACAACCTTAACATCATCAAATGACTTATTCAATTATCCCTATTATAAAATAGACATAGCGCAAAAAATGTATAAATAAAAAACCAGCAGATTATTCTACTGGTATTTGAACGTTTGGTAAAGTAAAGCCTCTACCTCTAACGTTATGTACTTCACTTGTAATTATAAACGCCTCTGGATCTATCTTATGAATGAATTCATTTAATTTGGCTGACTGTCTACGTGAAATAACTGAAAGAACAGCTTTTTGATCCTGTTTCATATATCCTGTTGTAATTTTGAGAAACGTTGACCCTCTATCAATATCTCTATCAATCATAGCTGCTATTTCTTCATAATATTTAGAAATAACAATCACTTGTAACTTACTTTCTCCTAATAATATTGTTTTATCAATAACAATAGATGTTAATCCAACAACTACAATACCATATAAAACTTCTTCAGGAGTCGAAAACATTACCTGTCCTAAAAGAATAATTGTATCAGTAAAATTCATCCAAAAAGCAATAGATGTTCCTGTTTTCTTATTCAATAATACTGGTATAACATCCATACCTCCTGTACTAAAACCTAATCTCAATACAATACCACAGCCTAATCCCATAAAAATTCCAGTACCTAAAACATATAATAACATATCATCAGTTAGCATAGATATTTGAGGTATTGATTCAAATATAGCTAAAAATGTTGGATAAAGTATGGAACTTAGCAATGTTCCTGCCGCAAATTTTTTTCCTAAAAATATATAGCCAACAATAAACATAATCACATTTAACACGAAAACTAAATCAGATAACGATAAAGGAAGAAATTGTTCCAATAATAAAGCAACTCCTGTTGCTCCTCCTGTAATCATACCTGAAGGAATTAGAAAAGCAGTAACACCAAACGCTAAAGATAGATTACCAATAATAACAAGAATTGTTTCTTTTAAAAACCTCTTTTTATCACTAATCATCATCATCATCCTTTACTATCGATTTTAAATATGCATAAATACAATCATCTAAATCACCATCTAAAATTGCTTTAGGATTATTTGATTCATAACTACTTCGATTATCTTTTACTAAAGAATATGGGTGTAAAACATATGATCTTATCTGACTACCCCATTCAATAGCCTTTTGTTCTCCCTGAATTTCACTTAAAGTAGAAGCCTGTTTTTCAAGCATCATCTGGTACAGTTTAGATTTCAACATAATCAGTGCTTGTTCTCTATTTTGAATTTGTGAACGTTGTGATTGACAAGTAACTACAATATTTGTAGGAATATGAGTAATTCTTACTGCCGAATCTGTTTTATTAATATGTTGTCCTCCAGCCCCACTAGCACGATAAGTATCAATTCTTAAATCACTTTGATTAATATTAATTTCAATATCATCATTAAATTCAGGAACAACATCTACAGAAGCAAATGATGTATGTCTTCTTTTTGATGAATCAAAAGGAGAAATTCTAACTAAACGATGAACACCCTTTTCAGCTTTTAAATGACCATATGCATTATATCCTGAAAATTTCATTGTTACAGATTTAATTCCAGCTTCTTCACCATCTAAATAATCTAGAACCTCTATAGAATATCCTTTTTTATCACCATAACGTTGATACATTCTCATTAACATTTCTGCCCAATCCTGTGATTCAGTACCACCAGCACCAGGATGAATTTCTAGTATTGCATTATGATGATCATATTCTTCAGAAAATAATAATGTTTTTTCAAATTCTTCTAATCTTTTAGAGAATAATGAGTAGTCTTCTTCTAATGTTTCTAAAAATTCTTCATCATTTGTTTCTTTTACATATTCGTATGTTTCATTGACTTCTTCATATAAACATTGAATTTCTTCATATGTATCAGCAATTTTTTTCATTTCATTTAATTTATCATAAAGCTGTTTTGCTTTATTTTGATCATCCCAAAAATGTTCATCCATTGTTTGAACAGTTAATCCTTCAATTTCTCTTTTTAGAGCATCAATATTTGCAGAAATATATAATTCATTGAGTAATAAGCGGGCTTTTTCAAGTCCGCTTTTCATTTCATATAATTCCATTATTTAAAACTTAATTCAATTTTTAAAGCAGGAATCTCTGCTTCTTCTTCACTACCAGGTCTAATACCCATATGAACAATATTTCTAGAAATATCTTCTGCAATTGAAGAAGTCATCTGTTCAAACATATAAAATGCTTCTTCTGTATATTCCTGTAAAGGATCTCTTTGCGCATAAGCTCTTAAATATATACCATTTCTAAGCTTTTGCATTGCATCAATATGATTAATCCATGTTCTATCAATAACTCCTAATAAAACTCTTCTTTCATAATCAAGCTTGATTTCTGCCGGTAAATCTTTATTAAAACGATTCTCAAACTGCATAGCAACAACTTCACTTAAAGCTTGTTTAATTTTATCTGGATGATTAATAACACTTGTTTTGTTATTAGCAGTCAATGTAGTTAATAACATATAATTTCTTCCAACATAGTTCAATAAACCATCAACATCTACAGTATCCTCTTTTTCACCATGTTTAGTATATTTATTAACTGCCATTTCTACAGCCTGTTTAAACATACCATTTACAATTTCAGTTAAATCCTCTTCAGACATAATAGTATCACGTTCTTTATACATGATTTCACGTTGTTGTCTCATAACATCATCATATTGTAATAATTGTTTACGAACATCAAAGTTTTGCCCTTCAACACGTCTTTGTGCACTTTCAATAGTCTTAGTAACCATTTTACTTTCAATAGCTTCTTCATCCATCACTGAATCTGCCATTTTCTGTACAAATTCATTTGCAAATCTTTGCATTAATTCATCTTCAAAAGAGACATAGAATGTTGAACATCCTGGATCACCTTGACGTCCAGAACGTCCTCTTAACTGATTATCAATACGTCTAGATTCATGTCTTTCACTACCAATAACCATTAATCCACCAATTTCTTCTACACCTTCTCCTAATTTAATGTCAGTACCACGTCCTGCCATATTAGTAGCAATTGTAACAGCACCTAATACTCCTGCTTTTTCAATAATTAAAGCTTCAGCAGCATGGTTTTTAGCATTCAACACATTATGTCTAATACCACGTTTATTCAACATTCTAGATAAAATTTCAGATGTTTCCACAGAAACAGTACCTAATAATATAGGTTGTCCATAACTATGACGTCTTTCAACTTCATCACAAATAGCTTTATATTTTGCTTTTTGAGTAGAATAAACTCTATCAGGTTTATCATCACGAATAACAGGTCTATTGGTTGGAATCTCAATAACACGCATGTTATAAATTGTTCTAAATTCTTCTTCTTCAGTCTTTGCAGTACCAGTCATACCAGCTAATTTATTAAATAATCTAAAGAAGTTCTGATATGTGATTGTTGCTAGAGTAGCAGTTTCTTCTTTAATAGGGACTCCTTCTTTAGCTTCTAATGCTTGATGTAATCCATCAGAGAAAACACGTCCTGGCATAACACGACCAGTAAACTGATCAATGATCATAATACTTGCATTTCTAATATCTCTACTTCCATCTTCAGTAGCAATCATATATTCAACATCTCTTTGCATTGTATAGTTTGCTTTTAAAGCCTGATTGATATGATGCACTAAGGAAGAATGTTCTGGATCATATAAATTCTTAATTTTAAATGCTTTTTCTGCTTTAGTAATACCATTATCAGTCAAAGTTACTGTTTTACTTTCAATATCAACTTCATAATCCTTTTCGTTGATTAATGATTTTACAAACTTATCTGCTTGTACATAAAATGCTGCAATATTCTTTTTACCACCAGAAATAATTAATGGTGTTCTTGATTCATCAATTAAGATAGAGTCAACTTCATCCACTAAAGCATAGTTCAATGGTCTTAAAACTTTATCTTCTAACTTAGTAACCATATTATCTCTTAGATAATCAAAACCTAATTCAGAATTTGTAGTATAAGTAATATCACAATTATGTTGAATACGTTTATAATCTTTAGAAACTCTTTCACTAGTTCCCTCATAGAACGCAGTATTCAAACCAACAGTTAATCCTAAGAATTCATAAACCTTACTATTATCTTCTTTATCACGACGAGCTAAGTATTCGTTAACAGTTACAACATGAACACCTTTACCTTCTAAAGCATTTAAATATACAGGAAAAATAGATGTTAAAGTTTTACCTTCACCTGTTTTCATTTCAGCTATATCACCATTATGTAATGAAATAGCTCCCATAATCTGAACTTTAAATGCTTTTAATCCTAATCTTCTATATGCAGCTTCTCTTACTGTAGCATAAGCTTCTATCATAATATCATCTAAAGTTTCACCTTGGGCTAAACGATCTTTAAAAATCTGTGTTTGAGAAACTAATGTTTCATCATCCATTGCCTGATATTTAGGTTCTAAATCTAAAACCTGTTGCGCCTGTTTTTCTAATTTTTTTAATATTTTATTATCCTGAGAAAAAGCACTTTTAATTGTTCCAAAAAAACCTTTCTTTTGTTTTTGAGGAGTTGTACTAAATTCAATAACTGGAGCTTTAGATTTTTTGATATTCTCAAAAGTTTCAACAACAATATCCTCATCTCCATTGTCATTTAAATCAACAATTTCCACATCAGGATTTAATCCTAATTCCTCAATTTCTTTAGCTTTTTCTTTTTTTATTTTTTTTCTAATTTCTTGTTTTTTGCTTGCCATAAAACAATCTCCTTTCATATACAATGAAACAGTATAATTATACCATTTTCTTTCTTATTTACAAGTTAAATCAATTCACATAAAAAACTAATTCTTCTAATATAAACAATTCCATTATTAAAGAATTCATCAATAAAAAATTAAACAATATTCTCTCTTAACAGAAAGAAAACTATCCCATTTTTCATAAAAAAATATAATACACAATCTAACAATATTATCATTACCATTAATAATTGAATATAAAACAAATTTATATCATTAAAAAACTTTATAATAATATTCTTTTTGTCGTTATTAATAGTTGTTAAAAATCTTGATACCAAATTCCTATCTACTCAAGAATCCTTAACATATAAGTTCAACAACATATAAATGAAATTTTCATATTAAAATCCCACCTCGCTCACCATTATATCAATAATTTCATAAAGTTAAATAACAAAATATTTAAGTTTATATTAAAACATTAATATAAACTTAATATAAATCAAAATAAAAAGAAACTAGAATAATCTAGTTTCTATACTTTGACAACATGTTTAGCCTGTAATCCTCTCTCACTTTGATACAATTCAAACTCAACAAGTTCTCCTTCAGTTAAAGATTTATATCCATCTTGTACTATTTGACTATAATGAACAAAGACATCTTTGCCTTCACCTCTATCAATGAATCCAAATCCTTTTTCTGCATTAAACCATTTTACTTTACCTTGCATACTATCATTCCTTTCTAAACAACGGTTCATATCAAGTATAAAGCAATGTCTTTAAAGAACTTCTCGATTGATGTCGAAAGCTCATTATTTTTAAAAGGAAGTATCTTAATCTTTAAATTTTATTTAGAAAAGAATCACAATATAGAGAATATTGTAGAATCTTTTCACCAATGTGAAGAAGATAAAACCAATAATTCTATTTTTGATGGCTGACATGTTTGGACTAATGCCAAACATGTTGCCATCGTCGAAGATGATGTTATCACATCATCCATAATCAATACTTTCTTATTTCTCAATAATTCTTTATCTCTTATCCCTATTTTATCTTTCACCTTTTTTCTTTGATTATATGATAAATCACTTTGTTTATACTCTTCTTTTTTATATAAACCAGTAAATATATGATTATGTATCGTAGAAGCAATGACCTCCATTGGTGCAAAACCTCTTGTTTTATTTGATAAAGATGAACTGGGAGCAACAACAATTATATAATCTTTATATTTCTTTTGAAATTCATCTTTAAACAAACATAAAAATACATCCTTTAAAGCAATATCATATAATCCTTTGTACTGATACAATAACGATTGAAAGAAATCATTATAAGAATAAAGAATTCGTAATGGATAGTGATGAAATGAAATCGTATGGTCATTAATTTCTAATTTTCTTATACATGACAAACAAATGGGAACGTCTTTAATCATATGAATTAAACTTATATCTTTTTTTAAAGAATCAAAACATACTAAACAGTCTCGTTGAGTCTTTTGATAGAATAAATGCATTTATTCATCTCCTTTGTAGAATACGATGAAAGAAAACATACATAACCTTCATAAGCCTCAGGCTTTCTACCTACCCTACCAGCAATCTGTATTAATGTTCGACTATCAAAAACATGATGTTCACAATGATAGACAATAACTTGTATATCTTTAATCGTAATTCCTCTTTCTAAAATGGTTGTACATACTATAACATCTAATTGATTATCTTTTAATTGTTGAATAATCTTTTCACTATTTAATGTCTTAGAATGAATACCTTCAACTTTAAAACGAAACTTTCTTAAAAACATAACCAATTCTATGACCTCTTTAATAACTGGTACAAAAACAAGAGTTTTCTTATTGCTTTTTTTCATTCGTCGTAAAAAATACACTAGATAATACTTTTGAAAAGAAAAAGGCATAATACGTTTATAAGGTACTGGTAAATCCTTATTATGATATCTTCGATTCATAATAAGCAGCTCTTCTTCTTGAATATCATTATTATCTACTGTTGCGCTCATTTTAATATAGTTTCCTTTTATACAACGATTAAATATTTCTTGGAGAACTTCATTCTTATAAAAAGGAAAAGCATCTACTTCATCAATTATGATAAGATGAAACCCCGTCTTTTCAAAACGATATAATTGATGAGTTGTACAGATAATAAACTGACTATCTAGTTTTTCTAAGTGCCCACCATATATCAATGAGATATCTAAGTATTGAAAATGTTCAATAAATCTTTGATACAATTCTTTACAAATTTCCTTTCTAGGTGTACAAAAACAAACCTTATCCCCCTGACTTAAAGCATAAGCTATAGTATCAAATACTATTTCAGTCTTGCCTGATCCACATACTGCAAGTACAATACTATTCTTATGATGAATATAATTAACCTTTAATGTTTCAGATATTTTTTTCTGCATTGAAGATAATTCAAAAGGCAATCGATAATAAACGTTATGAGAAATCTGCTTTGATAAATGCAAAGAAGCATACTCATCTATGTATACCCTGGAAAAACGAATACAATTACGACAATAATACCGATTATTAATTTTATAAAATTTGTTTACATTAGTATTATGACACCTTGGACATTCCATTTAATCACCGTCTATATTATACCATAGAATGGAGGAATATTTGTCTCGAATTTGTTTCGAATTTGTCCGAGCTTTGTCCCAAAAGAAAAACCATCGACTTATCGATGGTTTGTTGATTAATGAGTTTGACCTTCAGCCACTTTTAAATCTTCTTCATTTTCACCAATAGCTTTAATAGCAGCTTCTAATCCTTTAGCAATCACTTCTACACTCATTGAAGGTGCAGGAGTTGGACGATTAACAGTTTGACTTGGAATAAATGGTACATGAATAAATCCACCACGAACTCCAGGATATTTTTTAGCAAGAGTATATAAAACACCATACATTAAATGATTACATACATATGTACCAGCAGTATTAGAAACACTTGCAGGAATACCAGCTTCACGGATTGCAGCTACCATAGCCTTAATAGGTAAAGTTGTAAAATAAGCTGTTTCTCCATCTGCAAAAATTGGTCCATCTAAAGGTTGTTGTCCTTCATTATCAGGAATACGTGCATCATTAACATTAATAGCTACACGTTCTGGAGTAATATCATAACGACCACCAGCTTGACCAACACAAACAACTGCATCTGGTTTTTCTTTTTCAATTGCAGCAGCAACTGTATTGATTGATTTATAAAATACTGTTGGTACTTCTAACTTAACAACTTCTACATTTCCTACTTTATCAGCAACTAATTTAACTGCTTCTAAAGCTGGGTTAATTGGTTGACCACCAAAAGGATCAAAACCAGTTAATAATAATTTCATATAATATCCTCCTATTTTAGAATGCTAAAACATACATTAATACAATATGAATTGCTAACATAATTAATGCTACTGGAACTTGAGCAAAGATAATAGCATATTTACTCTTAGTTTCAAGTAACGCAGCAGGCATGATATTGAAGTTAGCAGCCATTGGAGTCATTAAAGTACCACAGTAACCAGCAGTTAAACCTAAAGCCCCAACAACAACAGGATTAGCTCCTTGAGCAATTAAGAATGGGTAACCAATACCAACAGTAATAACTGCAAATGCAGCAAAACCATTACCCATAATCATTGTAAATAATGCCATTGCAATACAATATACTGCAACTGCAGCAAATTGATTTCCTTCAGGGATAATTGCACTAACACCAGCAGCAATAACAGCACCTACACCAGCAGCAGTGAATAAAGAACCTAAAGCAGCTAATACCTGAGGTAAAATACCTGTAGTACCAACATTTTGAGTTAAACGTACACCATCTTTAATAGATGTACCTAAATCTTTCTTAAATAATACCAAAGCAACAACTAATGCCACAGCAGCACTAATACCAATTGCATTGTTTGAACCTAATGAAGAGAATACTGTAGCAACAATTACAGCAGTAATTGCTAAGAATACTGGTGGGATAAATACTTTAAATCCATGTTTATCAGCATTTGCACGAGTTTCCTCAGCAGTAGGTACGTTTTGTGCAGTAGGTTTTACTAAACCTAAAGCAGTTAAACAAGCTAGAGCCACAATACAAACTCCAGTAATCCAAGTAGGAATATGAGCTCCTACAATAAATGTAACTGCTAAAATAAAATAGAAAGCAGCAGTAGTTACATTTTTATCAGCGTTTTTATTTTTTAGAGTATCAATTCCAGCTAACGCAAAAACAGCTCCTATTATAATGTAGAAGATTTCAGCAAGAATTGTACTAGTAGTCCATTCGATTTCTAACATATTCTTTTCTCCCTTCTACTTTTTATATTTTTTCTTTAATTTCATATCAAACCATAATGCATAAGCAACACCAACAACTACTGAAATAATAGCAATAGGTATTGATTGAACAGCAATCTGATTAGCAGTAACTTCCATGTTAATACCATTTGAAGCAAAAATTTCATTCAATGTAGCTACAATCAATAAAGTTCCAGAAGACCCCATGAAACAGTTCTGTGCAAAGAAGTTTCCATAGTTTTCTGTACCTGCAGCCATACCTTTGATTTCATCTTCAGTTTTTTCATCAACTTCTCCATATTGAGCAATAGCAGCAGCTTGTGCCATAGGATTAATTAATGGACGAATAAATTGGGGATGTCCACCTATACGTAAAGAGAATGCAGAACATACTGTACGAACAGCTTGCCAAATTGATAACAAACGTCCAGTAGTAGCTCCTTTTAAACTCTTTATCAAATCTACAGCCTTGTCTCTAAGACCCATACGTTCACATAAACCAATAACTGGTAATGTCAAAACAAACAATGTTGCAGTACGATTAGTTAAGAAAGCTGATCCTAAAGTAGATAAAATATCCATAACAGACATTCCACCAACTAAACCAGTAACTAAACCAGCAACGACAACTACAGCTAAGGTATCAAGTTTCATTACAAATCCGATAACAACAATTACGATACCAATTAACTTAATAGCATCTTCCATTATAAATTCCTCCTTTTCATACTATACCCTATCATTATATCATTAATACGATAAAAGCGTCAATATTTATTGATTTTAAGCTGATTAATAGAGATATAACGATTTTCAATTACCAAAAAAAGGAATAAATTAAATCATTCCATGATTATCTATTCTTATTCCTTTTGCTACACCATTTTTCATAATCACTTTATCATCAACTACAATTGTTGGATTATGAGTAACCAAATCAAAATGTCCAGCTGCATTATGACTACCGCCTAATGCTAGATTTCTACCAAATCCAATATGAAAAGTTCCATATGCAGATTCATCTTCAATATAACTTATTCCTTGACATTTAGCAACAGTATTTAATCCTATCCCAAATTCTGCTGCACAAAACATTTCCAAATCATTAAAAGATTTAATATATCTTAATAACTTCACACCATCAGGGGTATCTTCAATACATTTGATATACCCATTTTCAAAAGTAATTTTTAATGGTTTTTCAACTAAACCAATATATCCCATTGAACCATCTAAAACTAATTTACCATGGGTTTTTATTTCTACCGGAGGAATATAAATCTCAAAACTAGCAGAAGAACATTTTCCAGGTTCCCACAATGAACCATGAAAAATTCCTGGAAAACGATCAGTAATATTAAAATGAAGATCAGTTCCTAATTCTGTTGTTACATGAATATGACTAGCATTTCTTAACTGCCAGAACATTGGCATTCCTATACGTGATGCTTCATCAGGATCCATTCTTAAAAATTCCTGTTCTAATAATGAACTACCATCATTAGTAGACATTGGCATTGATAAGAATTGTACACCTCTTGACAAAGCATAATGAACCGCATCAGTCGTAATAAAAGAATAATTAGTCGCTCCTACTATCGCATCTGCTTTAGCCATTTCCCATCTTAATTCATCGATGCATGCGCCTGACTGAATTTGAGTCGAATCTAACTCAGTAATTTCACAGATTGCTCCTACCTTTTCTGTTGCTTCTTTAAAAGCTTTTGCTTCTCTTCTTTTTGTTTCATCAGTAATAAAATAGATTAAGTCACCCTTTTTAGCATGTAGCCAATCTTCTACAACTATTTTTGCTCCTTCTTCAATACGCATACACTCTTCCTCCATCACATTAAAATTAACCATTGTATTCCAGTAAGGAATATTATACTTTAGAAAATCTACAAATATATGAATCATATTATATTTTTTAATACCTGATATCACATTTAGTCCACCATTAACAAGTGCTTTCTATATAAAACGAAAAATATAATTATTAATATCATTATTCTCCCTTTTATATATTGTAGCATATTTTTTTTATATATACATATAATATTAGGGGTGAAAAATATGTGTGGAATCGTATGTTTATGTAATTTTTCAAAAGACATAAGTGATCAAGAAAACAAGTTAAAAGCAATGACTCATTTATTAAGATATCGAGGTCCTAATGATACAGGTGAATATATTTCATCTCATATACTCATGGGACATAAACGTTTATCTATTATAGATTTAAAAAATGGCAAACAGCCAATGCAATATAAAGTTAAGAATAAGCTATATACAATCACCTACAATGGTGAAATTTACAACATGATAGATATCAAAAAAGAACTAGTTGAACTAGGATATACTTTTAAGACGACTAGTGATACTGAAGTCATCCTTGCTGCTTATGATGCTTATAAAGAACAATGTGCAGAAAAATTTGAAGGTATATTTGCTTTTGTAATTAGTGATGGCAATACCTTATTTATTGCTAGAGATCAAATGGGAGTTAAACCACTCTATTATTGTCTAAAAAAAGATACTCTTATTATTGCAAGCGAAATTAAATGTATTCTTTATTATTTAAACGAAGCAGTGATAGATGATGAAGGTATAAAAGAATTATTAGGATTAGGTCCTAGCTGTTCTCCTGGTAAAACAATTTACAAAAATATTTATTCTTTAAGACCAGCTCACTATATGATTTATGATGGTCAGATATCTATCTGTAGATATTGGATGCCTAAAAATAAACAGCATACTGATACATTAGAACAAACCATCAAGAAAGTGAAATCTCTAGTTATTGATAGTATACAAAAACAATTATTAAGTGATGTACCTATATCATCAATGCTTTCAGGAGGTTTAGATTCAAGCATCATTACTGCAATAAGCAGTCAATTCATAAATAATCTTTCTACTTATTCGATTAGTTATGAAGGTCAGAAAGAACATTTTAAAGCTTATGATTATCAGACAACAATGGATGATGATTATATCAATGAAATGAAAGACAGATACGCTACCCAACATCACAACATTATCTTAACACAAGAAGAATTAATTCATTCTCTAGAGACTGCTTTAATAGCCAGAGATATGCCTGGAATGGCAGATATAGATTCAAGTTTTTATTTATTTTCTAATGAAATCGCAAAACAACATAAAGTTTGTCTATCTGGTGAATGTGCTGATGAGATTTTTGGTGGATACCCTTGGTTTTATAAAGAAGAGCTTTATAATCAACCTCATTTTCCTTGGATGAGAGAACTAGACACAAAAATCAGCTTATTCCATAAAGATATTCAAAAACTAAATATCAAAGATTATATCATTCAACAATATCAGAACACTTTAAAAGAAATAGACACTTCAGATCAAAAAAAACAAATGATGTATCTCAATATGGAATGGTTTATGCAAACGTTATTAACCAGATGTGATAGTCAAACTATGCGTTCTTCTATAGAGGTAAGAGTACCTTTTGCTAATACAACTATCTTCGAATACATGTATAACATGCCTAAATCTTATATGTTCTATAATAATGAAGAAAAAGGAATACTGAGAAAAGCATTTGAAGACTTCTTACCAGAAGATATAGTTCATCGTAAAAAGAATCCTTATCCTAAAACTCATCATCCTTTATATACAAAATTAATATCAGAAAAGCTCAACGAAATATTAGAAGATGAAAATAATATTTTATATCAATTATTTGATAAAAAAGCATTATTTCAATTAATAGAATCTAAAGGAAAAAGTTTCCAAGTACCTTGGTTTGGACAATTGATGACCGGTCCTCAACTTTTAGCCTACTTATATCAAATAGCTTTATGGGGTAAAATATATAAAATAAGAATCGATAGAACATAACTATCGATTCTTTAAAAATAATTTTACTCTAAATGTTTCCCCATGATCTTCAAACACAACATCACCCTTATATTTCTTTACAATATTTTTAATGATAGATACTCCTATACCATGATTCATAGTATCTTCTTTAGTTGTTTTTAAGCTTGAATGATCAACATTGATATCTTTGCTATTAATCACTTCTAAATATAAACAATTATACTTCTCATACATTTTTATACAAATATACTTATAAGATTCTATTTCTTCACAAGCATCTATTGCATTATCGATGAGATTAAACAACAAAGTTACCAAATCCACATCTTCAATATTACAATTTTCTTGAATAAGTATATCAAGCTTATCTTCGATGTTTTTATCATGCATTTCTATCACTTTATTATACAAAATAAGATCTATAAGTTTATTTTCACAAAAACTACCGACATTTAATTTCTTTAGTTTTTTATACTTGCTTTTTACAAATCCTTTTGCTTCTTCATTAAGTTGATAACTTAACATAGTTTCAATATTTTCTATATCATCCCCTATTTCTTCTTTAAACTCTTTTAAAGCCTGTTCCTGATTTTCTAGTTCTTTTGTTCGCGTAAACTCAAAACGTTTGAGAAAAATCATATTTATATTTTTATAACTTTTAATCATCATAATGTGAGTAACAACAATAATTGATAAAACCAATATCATAACAAGCATAAACAAAGGAAATGCTAAATCATAAGATAATAAAAATAATATAAATGCAAAAATGAACTGACAAATTAATAAAGTAAAATATTTAAATAATTGAGCACCATTTTTTACTGGTACATATTCTGTAACATAATAATAAGATAAACAAAGATTCCACATATCAAATAACATTAAAGCATAGATAGTAAATTCGCGATCAAAAACTTCTTTCGTCTGTAAACGAATAGAGTATAAAAAAGATAATGGTATTGCAGTTAAGATAAAGGATAAAATAAAAATAAATGCAGAAACAAAAGCAGCCTGACACCTTTTTTTATATTGATCCAAATAAAATATATAAACAATAAAAAGCTGAATCCCAATATTTACAATAAAATTGATAGCAAAATTATCAATATAGTAAAAATTCAAAGCTTCCATTAAGCAAAGCAATACAAATTGACAAAATAAAGTTTTAACTTCTTCTTTTTTAATAAGAAGTTGAGTGTTATAAAAAATAATAGTAATAATAACAGGAATAAATAAATGAATAACAATCGCTAATCTAAATGTCATGACATTCTCCAATATCTTCATATAATTTTTTCATTTTTAAAATATATTCATTTATTTCTTCCTCTCTACCAGATTCTATTAAAGTCTCTAATACCATATAATGATTTAACAAATCATGTCTTAATTTTTTTAAAGATATTTGTTTTTTTGTAAAAACTTCACTTTGTATATATTTAATATTTGATATATTTTCTTCTCTCATCCTCAAAAATGCCTGATATAAAATATAATCACTCCATAAAATCAATAAAGTCAATATAACCAATATATATCCTAAAGTATGAGGGCATTTCAATACTCCTAAATAATATAATAAAATAAGTAAAATACCTTGCCCTAATGGAATAATATAAAATTGTTTTAAATGATTTAACTCCCTGGAAAATAGTTTTTCTATAAAAAAGCAGTAAACAATCATCTGAATATTTTTTACACATAATTTAAAGATAAGATAAGATATTGTTATTTTATATGAAATCCATATCCAACGAAACATCATATATGATAAAACAGTAGTCACCATCTCTTCCACAACAAATATTAATGCAAATATACCAATCATCATTAATCGCTTTTTTAAACTATCATCAAAACAAATATGTGAAATAATAAATAAAGAAATAAAAAAATACAAAACCCATATAAGATAATAATCAAAAAAGGGTAATGAAGCGAACAGAAAAAAAGTATAACAGCCATAAAATAATATATATGTTTTTTTAAAACTATATCTTAAATTATGTGTATGACAAAACAGATAGCCAATACTTAATCCCAATATTAGGATTTCTATTATACTAATAATAGTTTCTTCCAAAATATCATCTCCTTTCCAATATTCTACAATAATTCGACTCATTTTTTATTAAAATAACACTTTTATCAATATTAATGACATTTTTGGCATAAAAAATAAAGCTATTTTCATGTATAATGATATTAATATACAAGGACGTGGTAAAATGCTTAAAATTTGTTTATGTGATGACAATCCTATACATATGCAAAAAACAACTTCAATCATTTATAAAGAACTAAGTTCTCGAGATATAAGTTACTCTCTTCATGAATATTCAACTTTAGAACAACTTAATGAAATATTAGATAAAAATACTTTTAGATTTGATTTAGTATTATTAGACGTTGATTTTAATGGCAAAACAAGTATTCCTCTTGCTAAAAAAATCAATAAAATTTCTCCAGGTAGCTATATTATTTATATATCTAATTACTTAACTTATGTTAAAGATATTTTTGATACAGATTTTATATACTACATAATAAAAGATGAACTAGAAACAAGATTTCCTAATGCTTTAGATAAAACTTTATCATTCTTAGAAAATCAACCTAAACTAAAAATCCAAAAGAAAAACAAGATTTTTATTTTAAACCAAAATGATATTATGTATTTTGAAAGAGATTTAAGAGTTACTCATATTGTTTTAAAAGATAGAACAATCACTATAACAGAGCGTTTAGATGATCTAATTGATAGATTAGATCTCAAACACTTTATTAGATGTCATAGAAGTTATATTGTAAATGTTTTATATCTCCATGAATATAGCTATAATAGTTTAATAATGAAAAATGATTATACTATACCTATAAGTAGAAAATATCAAAATGAAATGAAGGCTTTTTTATTAAATTATAATGAAGAATAAGGGATGATTAATCCCTTATTTTTACTATTAAATGATTTTTTTTCATTATTATTTGAGATATTGGTAAAGCTAAAGGATAACTACATCGGTTATCTCCGACATCTAGATTAGGTATTTTCACAAATTGTTTAAATATTTGCATAAATGGTAATTCTATAAAGCTATATTTTGCTTTTCCTTCTATCTCTTTAAATACAAAATGATATTGCTGATATTCAAGTTCAAAAGATACATCAACATGAAAAGTCTGATTTTGATATTGCATTAAAGCTTTTAAAAAAATTTTATTTTCGATAGTTAAAGAACTCTCTAAGATATGAAAACCATATTCTTCCAAATATGGTTTTAATGCAAACAATAAACATGTTTTTAATTCTTCTTCTTTAATAATCATGAATTCACCTCAATGATTATATGATAAAGATAATATTAATATAACTCAAAAATTCTTCTTATCTCTTTGATATCATTTGTTTTAGTAAGAGCAAGCATTAATAATACTCTTGCTTTTTGACCCGATAAAGTATTTGCAGAGATACATAAATCATGGGGATCAAAAACACAATCATTAAAAACGATTCCTTGTGGTACTCTAGAAGAACGAACAAAAACAATTCCTTTTTGAGATAATTCTTCTATAGCTTTTAACCATTTTTTATTATAATTTCCATTACCCGAACCCACAATAACAATACCTTTATGTGTCTGAGCTAAAAAATAAAGAATAGATTCATCAGCCCCAGCATAGAAATAAGCAATTCCTACAGCTGGAAGTTGACTCTGAATTCCTGCAAACATCGAAGATACAGTATGATGCTTAAAAGTATTAGAAAAGAAATAAACTTGATCATCCTGCATATACCCCAAACATCCAAATGATTTTTGATCAAAAGCATCAATCTTATAATTATTAACTTTTTGAATATCACGTCCAGAATAAATAGTATTAGAAAATAATCCCATTACACCTTTACCAAAAGCATCTGGATGTGATGCTAATGCAACAGCCTGGTATAAATTATATGGACCATCAGCACTTGTTGCTGTAGCTGGTCTCATTGCACCAGTAATAACTACTGGTTTTTGAGTATTCAAGGTTAATGTTAAATAATAAGCTGTTTCTTCAATAACATCTGTACCATGAGTTACAACTATCCCATCTACATTAACATCCATAACTAATTCATTAATTTTATTAGATAAAACAATCCAGTCACTTTCCGTAATCTCATTACTATCTACATTAAATAACTGATACGCTTTAATATTTGCTATTTTTTTAATCACAGGAATTGTTTCAATAATATTTTCTACACTTATTTCACCAGCCTGATATGAAACTGTTTTACCATTTTCACCAGTACCAGCAATTGTTCCTCCAGTCGCTACTATCGCAATATTTTTCATAAACATCATCCTTTCTAAGCTATTTTATCATTACTTCCATATTTCTACAATCAAAAAAGAATTGTAATCAATTCTAGACTACAATTCTAATTGTTTTGAGCCATAACTCCTACTAATTCATGAGGTTTATATAATTCTTCTAAATATATCTTTTCCTCGTCAGTTAATTCTAATTCGACTGCTTTTATAGCACCATCTATATGATACTTTTTAGTAGCACCTACTACAGGTGAAGCAACTTTACTCATTAACCATGACAAAGATATTTCTGTCATTGATACTTTCTTTTGAGCTGCTAATTGTTCTACTCTTTGAATAATAGGTAAATCATTGTCTATAGAAGCATCATATTTCCCTTTAGCAAAGCTATCTTCCTTCATACGCTTAGATAACTCACCTGGATGTTTTGCTAGTCTACCACTTGCTAAAGCGCTATATGGAGTCATTGCAATATTCTCTTCTTTACAATATTTAGCCATTTCTCTTTCTTCTTCTCTAAAGATTAAATTATAATGCCCTTGAATAGAGATAAACTGATGCCAACCATGACTTTTTGCAACACTATTTGCTATCGCTAATTGATAAGCAAAACAGTTAGAAACACCAATATATCTAATCTTACCACTATTTATCATATCATTTAAGATTTCCATTGTTTCTTCTATAGGAGTATGATAATCCCACATATGTAAAATATATAAATCAATATAATCCATATCTAACCTTTGCAGACTATCATTAATACATTTTTCTATATGTTCTCTAGCTGTTATTCCCTTATTAATTTGTTCTAATGTTCTAGGTGTATATTTAGTTGCGATCACTACATCTTCCCTATCTACATATTCTTTAATTGCTCTGCCTAGAAAGATTTCACTAGTTCCGCCTTGGTAAGCCATAGCTGTATCAAAAAAATTAATTCCCTTATCTAAAGCATACTTAATAATTTCTTTAGATTCTTGATATGGTAATGTCCATGAATGCATTCCTCTTTGAGCTTCACCAAATCCCATGCATCCTAAACATACCTTTGATACTTTTAAATCAGAATTTCCAAGTTGTATATATTTCATTATATCCTCCTAAATATGATGTCTTATAACATCCACTAAAGTAAATTTCTTATCCTCGTATTCATAAATAAATATACAGCAATTACCAAAACCCTTTTTTAACTCTTCCATAGGATCTTGCCAATGCTTTAAAAAATTAAAACAAGCACCACCATGAGAAACAACTAATACATAATTATGATTATCTTTCTCCATAATTCCAGTTAAAGTTTCAACCATTCTTAAACGTGTTGTATTAGAAGATTCTCCACCAAATTGTAAATAATATGTTTCACATTCTTTAGGATCATTATTCGCCAGTCTATCACTTTCACCTTCTAATTCTCCATAAAAGTTTTCTTTTAATCCTTTTAATCGAATATAAGGTAAATCTGTAATAATCTCTAATGTATCACTACATCTTTCACTAGTAGAACAATAGGCATAATCAAATTGTATATCATTATCCTCAAAATATTTTCTTGCAGCATTTGCCTGCTTCTTTCCTAATTCCGTTAATGGAGAATCACACCAACCTTGAATTTTATGTTGACTATTAAACAAAGTTTCTCCATGTCTCATTAGATATAATCTTTTTTTCATAATATATATTTTTCTCCTGGAGCCAAAACTTTTATTCTCTCTGGATTCACAACCCTATTATATAAATCTTCTGGATTACCATTAAAAGGAGTCATATAAGGAGCATCTACACATCCCCAATGAATACAGATTAAATCTGCATTTGGATATGCATTAGCTAGCTTAATAGCACCCTCTAGCGTAATATGCCACTCATTATCTGCAAAATCAAACAATATTACATCTGGTTCCTTCATCTTCAAATGTTCTTCAATTAGCTTAGAATCACCAGGCAACCAGATAGTCCCATCTTGAGTTTCAAGCCAATAACCACAATAATCTTCTACTTTCCATTCTCTGTAATTATATTTAGAAGAACCATTTTGCCAATTATGTACAGCTTTTGTAAGGGTAATACTAATATTTTTAATACTAAATCTATCATTAATATTATGACCTTCTCCGGGAATATTTTCTTCATTCATTACTTCTGCAACATAACATGGAGCATGATAAGAATCACAAACTTTTAATACATCTCTACATGTAGCTCTACTAAAATGATCATTATCTATATGCGTAATTAATATTCCATCCAAATGAGGTATATCTTTTGGTATAATCGGCATATCAATCAATAGTGGCATATCAAATCCTTCTAATAATGGATCAATCATAACATTCGTACCATGACTATTAATCATAATACTTGCATTTCCTAACCATCTTATTTCTGTATTATTATGGTTATCAAATGCTTCATTTTCTACAAACATAGTATCAGGGGCTAAAGCTTGTCCTTTTTCATTTTTTATAATTTTCATAGTATCATCCTCCTCGTCATCTATATTGTATCATAGAAAAAACAGACATCAATTTACAATGAATAATGCCTGTCAAAAAATTGACTTTTTAATCAAAATGTCAATTATGATATGGATTACCATGTTCTCCCTCTTCAAATAACTTATCCATACCTATTCCTCTCATCTTAGTAATCATATCAGCTATTTCTTGAGCACTTACAGGCATATCTGATAATATCCAAGACAAAGTCATACTCGTAGATGCATTAGCATGATATTCAGTCGCAAACTTTAAAGCATCACTCATTTTTTCCTTCCCGTAAAGCTTTTGATGCCATTTTAAATCAAATTCTTTACAATGATCAAAAATATAATCTTTTAAGCAATTCTGCCCTTCCATCAAACAAGCTTGCTTCATAAACTTATGATATTTCTTCATATTTTCAAATGAAACTAACAATGATTCTCTAAAATTTATATTCATATTACTATCATTATAATCAGGGATAATCTTAGTTAAATAGATATATTGAATTAAATCATTCTTATCTTCAAAATGATTATAAAATGTCTGTCTGCTCACACCTGTATATTCCAATAATTGTTTAATTGTAATATTTTCTAACGATCTTGTTTCTACCATTGTCAACAAGCCATTTACCAGTATTTCCTTTATATTAATTGCCATAATTCTTCTCCTTTATATCATTGTATCATTATTTATTTCTTTTTATAAACAATTAATATCTTTTCTTTACATTTATATAATGTCCACATTTTATTCACTGATAAGCAATAAAAGTGGACATTATTCTAACTAACTTATTTTAGCTTTCTTTCACCATTTTTCTTACTCTTTCTAATTCATATTCAAAAGCCTGTGTATAAAACTCAGATTTTAAATATTCTTCATGTATCTTTACTACTTCTTTATAAATAGGATGATTATCATCATAAGGCTTATTATGTTTTAATAAATACATTAAATGATCAAAATCATCCTTAATAACAACTTCATCGACACAGTCTAATTGTACTGCCATATGAAATTCTAATACATTCTGATCACTTATCTGTAAGTTTTTCCTATTTAGATATACTATCTTTTTTAAATCTGAATCTTTTACAATATAACGATCAAAAATTTCATCTTTAGAATCACATACAATACACAAATTATATTGAATCTTATATTCTATTTCATGAGTACAGCTTTTCTTTTTTGTTTTTAAAGATAAAAAAAGAACTAAATCTTCAAAGATATCATTAATATAAAAGTCAAATTCCTCTTCATAACCATCTCTTTCAATCGTCTTTAAGTCATATAGTACAGTTCTGTTATCTTCAAAATGCTCTTCATTAGATATCTCCGTTTTTTCTAAATCATGAAAAGCTAAAAGCCTATCAAGTAAAATCGTTCTAACATGTTCATCGCAATCAAGCAAATAACACAAAAAACCAAAATAATTAAAACTTTCTACTTTTTCTACAATTTCTTTTTTCACTATTTCCATATTTTTTTCCTCCTTTAAAATAGTCTATATTTATATATTCTTTTCAAAAGAGGTTTTTTTCTTTTTTCCATTTTCATTTTTTTCATATTTTCAAAATATGAAAATCCTTCCAGTTCTACTATTATGTTTAATTTATTATTCATCCCATCTCTATATCATTATATTCTTCATCATGATTTATCTTTAAATAATGTGAAGCATATAGACTAATCCTATTGTCTTCTAATTCAATAGGATTGTAAGGTTTAGAAATATAATATTTTTTTATCTTTTCTTCATTAATTCAATATATACTTCAAACATATCCACTTCAAAAAATAGTTTTTGATCTTTTTCCTTCAATAACCTTATATTCTTAGTTAATATGTATATTGTCCATTCTTTTCACTTCACTAAAATGAAGATGCATTATATAAACAAAAGAATTCACTATCATATCTAGCTGTTCTTAAAAATCAACATCAAAAATATAAGTCATACACATTTTTTCATATTAATTGACAAGTCCATCATGTATTCAATCTCTTTAGCATACTTATCATAATTCTTGTAATCTATACTATATTACTCACAATAACTAAGAAGTACTATACTTATAACATCAATATATTTGTGAGTTGTTATAATTTTTAATCTTTTAATTTATCTTTATAATCTTCATTTGACTATAGACTCACTAAAAATGCTCAACAAAATTTTCAAAACAATCTTTTATCATCATTATTCACTCTCTAACTTATATATAAAATCAGTATACAAAATATTATTGATTGTACAAAAAAGATTCAATAAATCGAATCCCTTACTTAACTTTTGTGATAGTCACTTTACAATCAAGGCCAGCTTTTACATTATATTTATCTTTAAAACTTTCTTGAGTGAAGTCGCTACTGCTGATAAACCAATACCTGTCTTTTGTTGGTTCAATCAATGTTGTTTCTGAATGGATTGCTCCTTAGCTTAGCAACCAAATCTGCTTTTAAATCATTTTATTCAATTTGATCAATGATATATTTCCAACCATATCAACAAATCCTTCTTTTATATCTGCCATAAACAGCCCCTCTTTCATATCTGTTATATCCTATCAGATTGGTAAGATATAACTATAATAGACCTCCTCCAATATGTCAAAAATCAGATAACTTTTTTGAAACGCTTAATATCGAACATTCGCTGATTAAACATCTATAAATAATAAAAAAAGAATAATCATTACGATTATCCTTCTTACTTAAATATTCTCGTAGCCTGAATAGCTTTCTTCCAGCCATCATAATTCTTATTTCTAACTTCTTCACTCATATTAGGTTTATATGTTTCTACAATAGCATGCATTGATTTAATTTCATCAGTATCTTTCCAAAAACCTACAGCTAATCCAGCAAGATAAGCTGCACCTAAAGCAGTTGTTTCCTTAACTCTAGGTATCATAATGTCTGTATCTAAAATATCACTTTGAAATTGCATCAAAAAATGATTAGCAGTAGCCCCACCATCAACGCATAATTGTTCTAATGACGCTTTTGATTCTTCTTTCATTGTTTCAATAACATCTTTACTTTGATAAGCTATAGCTTCTAAAGCAGCACGAGTGACATGGGCTTTCGTTGTCCCTCTCGTTAAGCCAAACATCGTTCCTCTTACATCATTATCCCAATATGGTGTTCCTAACCCTACAAACGCTGGTACAAGATATACACCTTCATTATCATCTAGACTAGCAACTAACTTATCACTTTCAGTTACATCATTAAAGAATTTTAATCCATCTCTTAACCACTGCATCACACTACCAGCGACAAAAACCGAACCTTCTAAAGCATAATTAATTTTCCCATCTAATCCCCAGGCAATTGTTGTTAATAATCCATTTTCTGACTTAACTGCATTCTCACCAGTATTCATTAACATGAAACATCCGGTACCATATGTATTCTTCACATCACCAACATTAAAACATGTCTGTCCAAATAAAGAAGCCTGCTGATCTCCAGCCATACCACAAATTGGAGCTCTAAAATGTAAACCAGTTAATAATGTTTCATTACTATATCCATAAATACAAGAAGAATCTTTAACTTCTGGTAACATTGATTTAGGAATATTAAATAATGCTAATAAATCATCATCCCATTTTAAATCATAAATATTATACAATAATGTTCTTGATGCATTAGTGTAATCAGTCACATGCACTTTACCACCTGTCATCTTCCATACTAACCATGTATCAATAGTTCCAAACAATAAGTTTTCAGGATCATCATCAACATGATCTAATATCCATCTAATCTTACTAGCACTAAAATATGGATTAATTAATAATCCAGTTTTACTTTGAATATATTCACTATATCCCTTCTCAATAAGCTCATCACAAATCTCCTGTGATTGCCTAGATTGCCATACTATTGCATGATAAACAGGTTTTCCATTACGTTTATCCCAAACTACAGTTGTCTCTCTCTGATTAGTAATTCCTATACCAGCAATCTGTGAAGCATCAATTTCATTTTCAATAAATAACTGTGTAACAACTTCAGTAACACTTTTCCATATTTCTCTAGCATCATGTTCTACCCATCCACTATGAGGAAAAAATTGTTTAAATTCTCTTTGAGCACTATAACGAAGATTCCCTTGTTTATCAAATAAAATAGCTCTAGTACTTGTTGTTCCCTGATCAATTGATAATATAAATTTTTCCATTTCCTATACACCTCATATCTATTATATAAAAAATGTAAGGGAATTCATAGAAAAAGAAGTTAATCTTTGTGACTAACTTCTTTTTCAAACGAGATAATAGCTTTGAATAAGTCTCCATCAGTTTCAATATGAAAAGTACCACCTTGCACTTCTACAAAACTTTTTACAATCGCTAGTCCTAAACCACTACCTTCACTATTTCTAGACTTATCTCCTCTTGTAAACCTTTCGACAATCTCATCAGTATTAAAATTCAAAGAATCTTCAGATATATTCTTAAACACAATATAAATACTATTTTCATCATCATAAATATCAATATAAACTCTCGTATGAGCTAAAGCATACTTGCTGATATTGATAAATAAATTCTCAAAAATACGATATGTCTTTTGATTATCTAAACATAAAATATAATTCTCTTTCTGATTATTAACAATAATATCTAAACTCTTAGCAGATAACTGTTCTTCTAATTCAGACTGAGTCTGATATAATAACTCTATAACATCAATATTCATTCTTTTTAATTGAATATTACCACTATTAACTTTACTTATTTCAAATAAATCCTCAATTAAAGTACTTAATTTTAATACATAATGTTCTAATTTTTGAATATATTCTTTTTGATGATCATTATCTATAGATTTATCCTGTAATAATTCTATATAATTTCTTAAACCAGTTAAAGGGGTCTTTAAATCATGAGATACATTTGTGATTAATTCTGTTTTCATTCTAGTAGACTTCACTTCTTCATCTACTGCTTTCTTAAAACCTGTTCTTACTAATTGCAGTTCTTCCTTATAAGAATTAAACACTCCTAAATTTGTCTGGATATCTGTATTTAATTGTCCTTCACTCATAGAATGAGTCATATTTAGTAATTGATAATAATCTTCTCTGACTTTATTGAGATGTTTTCTTAAAAAGAAAAATACAATAACAGTATAAATAATAGAAAGCACTGCACCAAAGGCAAACATACTACATAGCGCTATCATAATGACCATATGAATCAAAGCTAACTTCACTAATTTCTTATCTATACTATCAGATAAATCTATATCCAATAACATAGATATCTTAGCTTTAATAAAATGGTAAACTGAAGAAATGATACTATTATGTATAAAATACTCTTTACCATTTAATAAAATATACTTTATATCAAAAATATCTAAAGATATAACTAAGAATACTACAAACCAAGAAATAAAATAAATTCCTAAAATCATGATTTCTGTTAAATCCTTACTATATTGAGATAATTGCACAGATAATCCACCATTTATAGTAATCATTGATAAAAATAAAATCCATAAAATAAGTAATGCTGTTAAAGTTCCTAAAATTATTAAATTTAATTCTAATTTTAATTTTCTAACAAAAGCAAAAGGTTCAACTTCCTTAACAATATCAATAGAATAAAATAACAACAACAATCCCAAAATAACTGTTCCAACTATTAAACAAATGACTGTAAACTCTTCGGCAATATCATTATAATCATCAAAGAACTTAAAATCATTCATACATTCTTCACTAAGTCCTACAGTTATACTTACATTTTTAGGAAGATGAATCGTTACATTACTAAATTCATATTCTAAACCATAAGATTGCATACATTCATAAACATAATTTGTGAAAGAAGAATAAATATCTGCAGCATACGGATAATCCTTACTCGTTTCTATCTTTCCATCACTATCAAAACTGATTTGTCCATAGAATAAACATTTATCTTCTTCACATTGTTCTCTACTTTCAAAAACTCTATCTATTGCCTTGTTTTCTACTTTATAAGTTACATAATCACTATTATATAAATAAAGATATTCAGAGGTTAACATCTCTTCAATATCATTTAATATCATATCTCTATCAATTTGTGATAAAGATGTATTTTCAAAAGATAGAACTTCATAATCATCATTTCCTAAACGACTTAAATAAACAATAAAATAACTTACTTCATTATTTAAACCATCTGAAATCTCCTCTTGA
>JAXJVS010000177.1:0-3113 GCA_036308445.1 Bacilli bacterium
CAATAATATATTACAAGGAAAATAAAAAAGAGACTTACGTTTTATCCGTAAGTCTCTTTTTTTAATATTATTTGTACGATTTCACAAGGATTATTGAATCTTGGTAAGATTTACTCATTCATTTAATCACAAAATAAATGTTACGAATCAAGCGAAAAGTTTATAAGCTATTAAAACCAACTTTTATTACCATAACATTCTCTTTTATCATAAATGATAACTAAGATTCATATTATAAAATGCAATTCATTATACCCTTTAGTTCCTTGAAACAAGTATATAAAAAGGGTATAACTAACAATTGAGAATTTTTATGAATCGAACAAATATTTTACAGCATTTTGATTAGATTAAACAATAAATAATATCTTGTCTCCCAGTAACAGTAATATATTTAGTAGTATGTACAAAAAACAACTTCACCATCATTTATATCATCATAATAACATAGATTTTATTATTTTTTGTGTTTAATTTTATCGCTGCACTAATGAAAAGTTATAATCAGCAACAACAAATACACAAGTATTCAATACCCAAATAAATCCAGACGAAGTATTACTGAATGTATTTTGTATATTTAAAATCGCCCCTAAATCTAGGCTTTCAAAACATTCTTTGTATTGTTCCGGTTCTATATTATATACATCATTTTGAATACGGTTTGCTTTACATATATTATGATATATAATCTCCACAAAAAGATCTCTTACATATTGCCAATACGTTTTTCCATTACGTACATATTCTGCCTTACTTATCCAATCTTTTAACTGGTACTTTAATGTTTTCTGTTTGTCATCTATTATCTCATTTTGCAAGACATTCTGTAGATTTTTCTCTATATGTGCCATGTTTGAAAAGTCAAGAATATCTTCACAGTACTTTTGTCGAATTTCCATATCAGTAATTTTAAAATGTTCATTCATTAAATCATCAATTTTATGCGGAAATTCGATTATTTTCTCAATTACAGATTCCAATCTAACGAGCTCTTTATATCTACTTCCTGGTTGCAAAGAAACAGGAATCTTTCTCTCTGCAAAATCAAAATCAGGAATTGATTTTAAGTGTCGATATGATTCTATCATTGGATAATTGATATACAATTTCCCCATATTTGTTGCATCCGAAAAAACATTTTGCATTTCTAAGATTTTTCTTTCAGAAAAATTTGTGTCGTGTCTTTCATAGTCAAAAACTAATATAATATTCGTAAAATCATGTTTATGACGAACATTGTCCGGTGTCTTTTTCTTGCTTATGACAAATGGTAAATCAATGTCCATTTCTTCTTCCGCCCAATCAGTACCATATTCTTTTACAATATCTTCGTAGAGTAGGTATATATTTGTTCCGTATACCCATACATTATCCATATCAATATTAATCTCGGGAAAGCACTTTAAAATCAGCCAAAACAATTTGTTTTTTTCATGTTTCCCTTCTACAATCAACAGTGTTTGGTTTCGGTTCCTTACCTCACCCACATAATTATTCATATTTTTCAAACTCCCCACTGATATACATCTTCTCAAGATTATGTCCTTCTCTTAACTCACGTGTTGTAGCATTGCATAATGCAGTCAACATACCATTTCTAGATAAAATAAACATACAATCAGGTCTCATTAGTCTATTTGTCATTAAGTTTGTATTGTGGGATGTCATAATCATTTGGCAATAAGGGTACTTTTTTTTGAAAAATTTAATCACATTTTCAGCCATTTCATAATGATAAAAAGCATCAAATTCATCTAAATAAATAAGCGATGCATCCCATACTTTAGGTATAAGTCTACGATATAAATCAACCAATGCTAAAGTGCCACTTGAAGCATTCTCATAGAAAGGAACTAATTTTTCATGAGCAAAATACAATTCTCTTTGACCATCTGGTAATTTTTTCAAAATAAGCTTACACTCTATTCCCATTGCATTAAGAAAGTCTTCTAAATCTTTTAAGTTATCTGGATTCTCTAAGGATTCATAAAAAGAGTTATTCATTCTTCGTACACGATAAGGCATTTCATTTCCAACAGTAATCATTACCATTCTTCGCACATAGTTAGCTAAACGAATAAGTATAGAATTATTTTTCAACGCCACATTACTAATCAGCCATCTCAAAAACGGTAATTTAGATTCAATGTTTTCATCAGTTTCTTCTGCACTATCTAAAGATTGTAAATATCTCTCTATATTTGCAGTTTCTGCTTCAACATATTTTAAATTATCAAAATTATATTCTTTATTTAAGAAATCACATTTAAATATTGAAATGCCATTAATAATTAGTTCTTCATCTCGTAGTTCTTGGTTAGAAAAACGAGTATAATGATAAATTAACTCAATATCATCAAAGCAAAATGTGTAGGAAAATCGGGCATAATCCTCCTTTGAATCCGCATTAAGAAATACCCCATTACCTGCAAATCTCAATCTATTAAATATTGTATAACCAATATCCATGATTGCCTTTCCTAAATTTGTTTTGCCAGTAGCATTTCGCCCATAAATTAACATTTTTGTAATTATACCATCTGAAATACAATCTGTACTAAACTGATATCCAGCAACATTATCAAATTCAACTTTTATCTCATTTTTAAAATTTTTATAATTTCTAACTGAAAATTTTTTTAACATAAAGTATACCATCCTTTCAAGCAATATTCGTACACATCCTATGTTAATAGTATACCTAACACTTACCATTTTTTCAATAAAACGCCGTAAAAAAATTACGACAATTTGTTTGGCTACTATATATATTCACTGTTTAGGTTGTATAAAGCGAAAATTTAATGTTCAAAAGCCTTATCTTATGTTCGAATTGGTGAACAATTAAAGAATTTAGCTTCTTTTGTCAAAAAACACAAAAAAGTGAATGCTACAATGTTATTCATGACTTTGTATTTGGAGAACACCAAGATAAATAATTTATTCTATACAGTTTACGTCGAACAGGTAAAACAACCCTTATTCGTCTAATTATTTTAGATATGACTTCTGATTAGCTTCAAAAAGCTGCTTTTATTCAATTCAAAAGAAAAGATACATTATCTGATATGAATTCCGATTTAAGATATTTAGAACAGCAAGGATATCAA